>NZ_JAOZOZ010000073.1 GCF_029933015.1 Hydrogenimonas sp.
GTCATTGGGCATTGGGCATTGGGCATTGGGCATTGGGCATTGGGCATTGGGCATTGGGGTGTTGAGAATGAGTTGCAGTTTCTGGTTGAATGGGTATACTGAAAAAGAAGTGGCGCGGTGGACGGGACTCGAACCCGCGACCTCCGCCGTGACAGGGCGGCATTCTAACCAACTGAACTACCACCGCACCAAATAAAAGGGGAAAATAAAAGTGGTGGTCGCTAGTGGACTCGAACCACTGGCATCCACCTTGTAAGGGTGGCGCTCTACCAACTGAGCTAAGCGACCGTCTGAGACTGGCGACCCCTGAAGGATTTGAACCTTCGTGTCCACCTTGAAAAGATGGCATCCTTGGCCACTAGATGAAGGGGTCTTTTCGACCCTTACAACACAAGTGGTGACCCGTGTTGGATTCGAACCAACGGCCCATTCCTTAAAAGGGAATTGCTCTACCAGCTGAGCTAACGGGTCATCCGTATGCATTTTCATGCAAACGTGAGCGAAATTATAGAGAAAAACCTTCCGGTTGTCAAGAGAAAACGGCGAGAAATTTCAAAAAAGATCATCCGAGGCTACCCGGAACAGAAGTTTGTAGGCATAGAGCATACTCTGCTTCTGGATATAGTTGCGGTCCCCTTCGAAATGGAGCTCCTCGACGATCGTACGGGTATCGCTTTTGGCGCCGATGTAAACGGTGCCGACAGGTTTCTGGCGCGAGCCCCCGCCCGGGCCCGCGATGCCGCTGACGGCCAGGGCGTAGTCGGCCTGGGCGATCTCCATGGCTCCCGTGAGCATCTGGTCGACACACTGTTCGCTGACGGCACCGAAAGTTTCGAGCGTCTCTTTCTCGACACCCAGCCATCCGGCCTTGAGAGCGTTGGAGTAGGTGACGAGAGAACCCCGGAAAATCGTGGAGGAGCCCGGTTCGCTCGTCAGTTGCGCGGCGAGGAGACCTCCGGTGCAGCTTTCGGCGAAGGTGACGGTCTTGCCCGCCTGGGAGAGTTTGTGGATCAGGTAGGCGAAGATGTTGGTCGACTCGATCACCTTTTTCGGCAGAAGCTGGTGGACGCTTTTGAGAAAGTTGCCGAGTTGGCCGTACTTTTTGCTGATGCACTCCACCTGCAGCCAGCCGGGGGTCAGGGTCGTGACGACTGTGTCGATTTCCTGGGTTTTGGCCAGGGGTTCCAGCAGTACAGCGGCACTCTCCTCGTCCATGTCGAACAGGTGGATCACCCCCTCTTTTTCCCGATGCTCCACCAGAAACATCGGCAGCGTCTCCCCGGGGACGGCCATGACCACATTGATGGTGCAGTCTCGAAACTGCACCAGAAAGCTGTTGTCGTCGTAGATTTCGCTTTTGGAGGGGATGAGCATGTTCTCTTTGAGTATCAGCGTATCGTCGATCATCGTGGCCAGAAGCTTGCTGACAGGGGTGAAAGAGGATTTGTTGGTGATGACGATCAGATTGCCCCCCGTATCGATCTGCTGCTGAAGGAGTGTGACGATATCGCTGCTGGTTTCGGGGACTTTCGTGATCTGTTCCAGAAAACCGAGATGGCCGAGGTCCCTTTCGATGTATTCCATGAAAGGCTGGTTGAGATAGAGGTTTCTTCCGATGATGACGAGTCGGTTGTGCATGGGCTGCTCCGTCTTTAATTGGGATTATTATACCCCAATCAGCCCATTTTAATCACCTTTTCAATATAATAATCCAATTTTTATCCGGAGCGATGAATGGACTACAAGTCGACACTGAATCTTCCCAAGACCGATTTCCCGATGCGGGGAAATCTCCCCCAGAACGAGCCGAAGCGCTACGGCCGATGGTTCCAGGAGCGGGTTTACGAGCGCATGAAGGCCAACCGCGAAGGGGCCGAGCTCTTCACGCTGCACGACGGCCCTCCCTACGCCAACGGCAAAATCCACATCGGCCACGCCCTCAACAAGGTGCTCAAGGACATCATTGTCAAGGACAACTACTTCCAGGGACGCGCCGTCCGTTTCACGCCGGGCTGGGACTGTCACGGACTGCCGATCGAGCAGCAGGTGGAGAAGAAGCTGGGCAAGGCCAAAAAGGAGCAGCTGCCCAAGACGAAGATCCGCCAGCTCTGCCGCGAGCACGCCGCCAAATTCGTCGAAGTGCAGAAGGAGGGCTTCAAAGCCCTGGGTGTCATCGCCGACTGGGAGAAGCCCTACATCACGATGGACTACCGCTTCGAAGCCAACATCTACCGCACCCTCTGCGACGTGGCCCAAAAAGGGCTGCTCGTCGAGCGCAACAAACCGGTCTACTGGAGCTGGGCGGAGCGGACGGCTCTGGCCGAGGCGGAGGTGGAGTACGAGGAGAAGGAGGACTACTCCATCTACGTCGCCTTCGAGCTGGGCGACAAGGCCAAAGAGAAGCTGGGGCACCCCGAAGCGGCGGCGATCGTCATCTGGACGACGACCCCCTGGACGCTGCCGGCGAACGTGGGCATCAGCCTCAACCCCGACGAGATGTACGTCCTCACCCGCGACGGCTACATCGTCGCCGAAAAGCTCTTCGACACGCTGGCCGAAAGCGGCGTCGTGGAGGGACCGATCGAGATGCGCATCCCCGCCAGAGACCTGGAGGGGATGATCGCCATCAACCCGCTCAACGGCCGCCCGTCGCGGATCGTGCTGGGCGAGCATGTCCTGATGGAGAACGGTACCGGGGCGGTCCATACGGCTCCCGGACACGGAGAGGACGACTACCGCGTGGGTCTGGTGAATGACCTGGATGTCGTCATGCCGGTCGACGAGGAGGGGAAATACGACGAGACGGTCGTGCGTCTGGGCTTGCTCCCCGAACCCGAAAGGTTCGTGGGGATGCATATCTTCGAAGCCAACGAGGAGATCGTCAGACTCCTGGGAAAGGCGTTGCTCAAGGTCGAGAAATTCACCCACAGCTATCCCCACTGCTGGCGAAGCCACACGCCGCTGATCTTCCGGGCCACGAAACAGTGGTTCATCAGCGTCGACGGTACCCCCGAAGGGGAACAGAAGAGCCTGCGGGAGATCGCGCTGGAGGAGATCGACCGGACGAAATTCTACCCCGAGTGGGGACGCAACCGCCTCACCTCCATGGTCGAAGGGCGTCCCGACTGGTGTATCAGCCGCCAGCGCGACTGGGGCGTGCCGATCGCCTTTTTCCGCGACAAAAAGACGGGAAAAGTGATCCTGGACGAAAAGGTGCTCAACTTCGTCGCGATGATTTTCGAGATGAAGGGGTGCGACGCCTGGTACGAGATGAGCGTCGAAGAGCTTCTCTATCCCGGAAGCGGCTACGATCCGAAGGATCTGGAGAAGGTGATGGATATCCTCGACGTCTGGTTCGACAGCGGCTCGACCTGGAACGCCGTGCTCAAGTCGCGCAACTACGACGCGGGAAAATTCCCGGCCGATCTCTATCTGGAGGGTAGTGACCAGCACAGGGGATGGTTCCAGAGCTCCCTGCTGCTCGGGTGCGCCGTGGAGCACAGAGCCCCCTACAAGGCGATTCTGACCCACGGTTTCACGGTGGACGAGAAGGGCGAGAAGATGTCCAAGTCCAAGGGCAACGTCGTCGCCCCCGATGAGGTGGCCAAAAAGTACGGCAGCGAGATACTCCGTCTGTGGGTCGCCATGAGCGAGTACAAGAGCGACCTGAAGATCAGCGACGCCATTTTGAAGCAGGTGGCCGAAAACTACCGAAAGATCCGAAACACTTTCCGCTTCCTCCTGGCCAACGTCGACGACCTGGAGCGGCTCGTACCGGCCGAAGAGATGGGAGAGCTGGACCGCTGGATCGTCGCCAAAGCCGCCGAAGTCTTCGCCCAGATGCGAAAATCCTTCGACGAGTACGACTTCTCCAAAGGGTTCCATCAGCTGAACAACTTCCTGACCAACGAGCTGAGCGGCATCTATCTCGACATCACGAAAGACAGGCTCTACTGCGACGAGACCGACGGCCCGACGCGTCGAAGCAGCCAGACGGCGATGGCGATGGTCGCCCGGGCGCTGCTGCCGCTGGTCGCGCCCGTGCTCACCTACACGGCCGACGAACTGCTCGAATACGCCCCCGCCGTCATCAAAGGGGAAGCCAAAGATGTCTTCGATCTGCTCTATACGCCGCTTCCTTCTGTCGAGGTGACGATGGACGAAGCGTACATGACCGCCGCCCGTGAAGCCTTTTTCGAGATCGTCGACCGTCTCAAGAAAGAGGGGGTCATCAAGCAGACACTGGAGCTCGGGCTCGTGACCGAGAGTGAAAAACTCGACGTGCTGGACCCCAAAGATGCCGAAGACTGGTTCGTCGTCAGCGAAATCACGCGCCAAAGCGGAAGCGAGACGCTGGGAGAGTTCGAAGTGGAGGGCGACACGTTCGTCATCGTCAGGGCGTCGGGCCACAAGTGTCCCCGATGCTGGCGCTTCGCCGCTCCCGAAGAGGATGCGCTCTGCGAACGCTGCGCGAAGGTGCTGAATGTTTGATACGGCCCAGCCCGTCACCTGGCCCGTGATCGTGGGAACGATCGCGGCGATTTTCGCCGTGACGGGGGTAGGGATCTGGTTCGTACAGCGTTGCGTGAAGAGGAAAGGATGAAGTCTTTGGCCGTTGGGGAAGAGAGGCCAAGGCATCATGATGGTCGATGCGATCAAAAAAAGTTTGAGTTTTAGGAGAAGAGATTGATAACACTGAAAGAGGCCCTGGCGCTGCCGAAAGAGGAGATCGCGGCGCTGCGGGAGGATCTGAAAAAGAGGATCGAAGAGAAGAGGGATCTCAACGCCTACATCGCCGTAGACGAGGCTGGGGACGGGGTGCCGCTGCTGATCAAGGACAACATCCAGGTCAAAGGGTGGAACGTCACGGCGGCGAGCGGGATCCTGCAGGGGTACGTGGCACCCTACGACGCCACCGTCATCGCCAAAATCAAGGAAGCGGGACTGGCCCCCTTCGGCCGGGCCAACATGGACGAGTTCGCGATGGGAAGCTCCACCGAGACGAGCTTCTACGGCAAGACCCTCAACCCCCACGATCCCGAGCGGGTTCCTGGCGGCAGCTCCGGCGGTTCGGCGGCGGCGGTGGGCGCCGGCGTGGCGATCGCGGCCCTGGGAAGCGATACGGGCGGATCGATCCGTCAGCCCGCGGCCTTCTGCGGCATCGTCGGGATGAAACCGACCTACGGGCGCGTCAGCCGGTGGGGACTCGGGGCCTACAGCTCCAGTCTGGATCAGATCGGGCCGATGACGCAGAACGTCGAAGACGCGGCGATTCTCTACGACATCATCAGCGGCCACGACACCCACGACAGTACCAGCGCGGATATCGACTACAAGCCCGTCGCGCCCAACCTCGACCCCGACCGCAAGCTCAAAATCGCCGTCGTCGACAACTATATCGAAGATGCGAGCCCGGAGGTTCGGGCGGCTTACGAAAAGGCCGTGAAAGCGCTGGAAGCGGAGGGGCATACGATCCTTCACAAGGAGATGATGGGGGCCAAATACGACATCGCCGCCTACTACATCATCGCCACGGCCGAAGCGAGCGCGAACCTGAGCCGTTACGACGGCGTGCGCTACGGCAACCGTGCCGAAAACGTCAAGGATCTCAAAGAGATGTATCTCAAAACCCGCAGCGAAGGTTTCGGCGAAGAGGTCAAACGCCGGATCCTGCTGGGAAGCTTCGTCCTCTCCTCTGGCTATTACGACGCCTACTATCTCAAAGCCCAGAAGGTACGACACCTGATCAAGGACGAGTTCGAAGGGGTCTTCAGGGATGCCGATCTGATTCTGAGTCCCGTGGCTCCGACCCCCGCATTCAGATTCGGCGAGATGGCCGATCCCCTGCAGATGTACCTGAGCGACGCCTACACGATCGGCATCAACCTGGCGGGTCTGCCGGCCATCAGCCTGCCGATCGAAAAGACGGCCGAAGGGCTTCCGGTGGGTCTGCAGCTGATCGGAAGACATTTTGACGAACAGACACTGTTCGACGGTGCCATGAGCCTGGAACGCGCCGTCGCCTACGAGAAATAAAGAAGGAGTGAACCCTATGAGAATCCGAAAACGCGCCCTGACATTCGAAGATGTCCTGCTGGTCCCCAAACACTCGACCGTTCTGCCCAAAGAGGTCGATCTGAGCACCCAGCTCACCCGTAACATCCGTCTCAACATCCCCATCGTCTCGGCAGCGATGGATACGGTGACCGAGTTTCGCGCCGCGATCGCGATGGCCAGACTCGGCGGTATCGGGATCATCCACAAAAACATGGATGTCGAGACCCAGGTCAAACAGATCAAGAAGGTCAAAAAGAGCGAGTCGGGCATCATCATCGATCCGATTTTCATCCATCCGGAGCAGCTGATCGGCGAAGCGGAGGCGATCATGCGCGAATACCGTATCTCCGGCGTTCCCGTCGTCGACGAAAACATGAAACTGCTGGGGATTCTGACCAACCGGGACATGCGCTTCGAGACGGACATGAACAAAAAAGTCGAAGAGGTGATGACCAAGATGCCGCTGATCACGGCCAAAAAGGGAATCAGCCTCGACGAAGCGGCCGACATCATGCACAAGAACAAGATCGAGAAACTTCCTCTGATCGACGAAAACGGCATCCTTCAGGGGCTCGTGACGATCAAGGACATCAAGAAACGCAAAGAGTATCCCAACGCCTGCAAGGACGAGTTCGGCCGTCTGCGGGTCGGTGCGGCGATCGGTGTGGGGCAGTTCGACCGTGCCAGAGCGCTGGCGGAAGCGGGTGTCGACGTACTGGTGCTCGACAGCGCCCACGGACACTCCCAGGGTATCATCGATACGCTCACACAGCTCAAGAAGGAGCTGGATGTCGATATCATCGCCGGAAACATCGCCACCAGCGAAGCGGCGGAGGATCTGATCGCGGCGGGTGCGGACGCGATCAAGGTGGGGATAGGGCCCGGTTCCATCTGTACCACGCGCATCGTCGCGGGAGTGGGCGTACCCCAGATCAGCGCCATCGACGAGTGCGCCCAGGTGGGCCACAAACACGGTGTACCGGTCATCGCCGACGGCGGGATCAAATATTCCGGCGACGTGGCCAAGGCTTTGGCGGTGGGTGCCAGCACGATCATGGCCGGATCCATTCTCGCCGGTACCGAAGAGAGTCCGGGCGAGACGATCATGTACCAGGGACGTCAGTACAAAAGCTATCGGGGCATGGGCAGCATCGGCGCCATGACCAAAGGGAGCACGGACCGTTACTTCCAGGAAGGTACCGCCGCCGACAAACTGGTCCCCGAAGGGATCGAAGGGCGCGTCCCCTACCGCGGACGCATCGCCGACGTGATCCATCAGCTCACCGGCGGACTGCGCTCTTCGATGGGATACTGCGGAAGCAAGGATATCCCGACTTTCTGGGAGAGAGCGGAGTTCGTGGAGATCACCAGCGCCGGCCTCAAAGAGAGCCACGTCCACGACGTGATGATCACCAAGGAAGCGCCGAACTATCACATTTGAGCACATTTGAGCCAGGCTCAAATGTGAGTGAAAAACTAAAAACGAAAAGTGAAAAGTTGAGGAAAGTCGCTAAAGCTCCTTTTTAATCAAATAGAATGGAAGCGTGCAAAGCACGCATCCGCAACTTTTAGCTTTTAGTTTTTAACTTTTCACTTAAAAAATCCGAAGGATTTGAAATGAAACAGCAGACCCTCGCCCT
>NZ_JAOZOZ010000074.1 GCF_029933015.1 Hydrogenimonas sp.
CCGAAAGCGGAGAGACTGGTCAGACAGCTGATGGAGTCGCCGACCTACCGGCTGGCCGAAGAGGACAGGGAATTTCTGCAGAGCCACGAGACACGTGGGATAAGGCTCGATCTGGACTATCTGAAGGCCGAACTGATCATGACGGAGCTCGACGTGCAGCATACGATCGTCGTCTTCGGAAGCGCGCGGATCAAGGAGCGCAAAACGGCGCTGGCGAAGTTCAAAGAGGTGGAGAAGAAGCTGGTGGCCGATCCCGACAACGTCAAACTTCTGGCACAGCTGCGGGAAGCGGAGAGAATGGTGGAGATGAGCACCTACTACGACGACGCCAGAAAGTTCGGTCGGCTGGTGGGCAACAGCGGTACCGGTCCCGAGGACAATCGGGTCATCCTGATGACGGGCGGCGGCCCGGGGATCATGGAGGCGGCCAACCGTGGCGCCTACGACGTGGGTGCCAAATCGATCGGACTCAACATCAACCTCCCCCACGAACAGTACCCCAACCCCTACATATCGCCCGACCTCTGTTTCCAGTTTCACTATTTCGCGATCCGGAAACTCCACTTCATGCTCAGGGCCCAGGCACTGGTGGCCTATCCGGGAGGGTTCGGTACGCTGGACGAGCTTTTCGAGATTCTGACGCTGGTGCAGACACGCAAAACGCCGGAGATTCCCGTGGTGCTCGTCGGGAAACGCTACTGGGAGCGCATCGTCAACTTCGAGATACTCGCCGAAGAGGGGATGATTTCCGAAGAGGATCTGGAGATTTTCGCCGTCGTCGAAAACGCCGAAGAGGCGTGGCAGCATATCATCGACTGGCATACGGATCGCAAAACGCATCTGTACCGCGTCTATACGGAAGGGGAGAAACCGCAGCATGGAAAAGTATGAAAAAACGAGAGTGGTGATTTCGGGTCTGGAGATCCCTTTCTGGGATCTGGTCTGGTTCATGGTGAAACTGGCGCTGGCGTCGATTCCGGCACTTTTCATCATCTATCTCATCTTCGCGTTTCTGGGGATGATCTTCGGCGGATTTTTCCATATGATCGCGATGCCGCCGCCTCCGCTGTGAGCGGGATGGACGGAGGAGAGGAGATAGGGAACGGTGAAGTGTGAACGGATAGGGAGAAATTTCGGAAGGAGTACGTGATGGGCAGATATGTCAAATGGTTCAGAGAGATCGGCATCGAGGATGTGGCGGAGGTCGGGGGCAAAAACGCCTCGCTGGGAGAGATGTACAGCAATCTCACCGAAGAGGGGGTGCGGGTGCCCAACGGGTTCGCCGTCACGGCGGATGCCTATCGGTATGTGCTGGAAGCGGGCGGCGCGTGGGAGAAGCTTCATGCACTGCTCGACGACCTCGACTACGACGACGTCAAAATGCTCCAGGAGCGGGGAGAGGCGTGCCGCAAAATCATCTACGAGTGCCAGATACCCGATGACCTTCAAAAGGAGATTTTGGCGGGCTACGCCGAGCTCAAAAAGGAGTATGGCGACGACGTTTCTCTGGCGGTGCGATCGAGCGCGACGGCGGAGGACAGCCCCGAAGCCTCCTTCGCCGGGCAGAACGACACCTACCTGAACATCCGGGGCGAAGAGGCGCTGCTGGACGCCTACCGGCGCTGTCTGGCCTCCAACTTCACCGACCGGTCGCTGCACTACAAGCACGACAACGGTTTTGATTGGGCGAAGGTCTATCTCTCCGTCGTCGTCATGAAGATGGTGCGCTCAGACATCGGCGCCAGCGGCGTCATGTTCAGCCTCGACACCGAGACGGGCTTTCGGGACGTGGTCTTCATCAACGGGGCGCTCGGTCTGGGCGAGAACGTCGTGCAGGGGACGATCGATCCGGATAGCTTCTATGTCCACAAGCCGACCTTCAACAAAGGGTACCGGGCCGTTTTGAAGCGGCGACTGGGGAAAAAGGAGCTCAAGATGGTCTTCACCCACGAGCTCAACACCGACAACATCGCCGTGGAGTACACGAAAAACGTCGAAACGACCGAAGAGGAGCGCGCCCATTTCTGCATCACCGATGCCGAAGTGATGACGCTGGCCGACTACGCCATCAAGGTCGAAGGCCACTACTCGAAAAAGGCGGGACGCGACAAGCCGATGGATATGGAGTGGGCCAAGGACGGGATCGACGGGCAACTCTACATGGTGCAGGCGCGGCCCGAGACGGTGCAGTCGCAGAAAAAGGGGAGCGTGCTGGAGATCTACCGGCTCAAGGAGCGGGGAGAGGTGCTCGTGACCGGCCGGGCCGTCGGCACGAAGATCGGCCGGGGAAAGGTCCATGTGATCCACAGCCTCGAAGAGCTCGACACCTTCAGACCCGGAGAGGTGCTGGTGGCGGAGACGACGACCCCCGATTGGGAGCCGGTGATGAAGATCGCCGCCGCGGTCGTGACCGAAAAAGGGGGGCGCACCTGCCACGCGGCGATCGTCAGCCGGGAGCTGGGCATCCCCGCCGTCGTCGGTGCAGACGGTGCCACGCAGACGCTAAAAGACGGCATGGAGGTGACGGTCAGCTGTGCCGAGGGAGAGACCGGGTATGTCTACAAGGGGCTTTTGGATTTCGAGATCGAGGAGATCGATCTTTCGAAACTGCCCCGGCCCAAAACCGCCATCATGATGAACCTGGGCAATCCGGATCTGGCCTTTTCGTTGGCCCATCTGCCGGTCGACGGCATCGGGCTGGCACGGATGGAGTTCATCATCAACGAGTACATCAAGGCCCACCCGATGGCGCTGAAACATCCCGAAAAGGTGGACGAGGAGACCCGAAAGGCGCTGCAGGATCTCAGCCGCGCCTACGGCAGCATGACGGAGTTTTTCGTCAAGACCCTCAGCGAAGGGGTCGCCACGATCGCCGCGACGGTCTATCCCCGCCCCTGTGTGGTCCGCATGAGCGACTTCAAGAGCAACGAATACGCCTCCCTGATGGGGGGAAAATATTTCGAGCCCGAAGAGGACAACCCGATGATCGGCTTCCGCGGCGCGGCCCGATACGCCCACCCGGCCTACGAGGAGGGGTTCGCCCTCGAGTGCGCGGCGATGAAGCGGGTGCGGGATACGATGGGATTCGACAATGTCATTTTGATGATCCCCTTCTGCCGACGGGTCGAGGAGGGGGAGAAGGTGCTGGAGACGATGGCCAGACACGGCCTGAAGCGGGGAGAGAACGGGCTGGAGATCTACGTGATGTGCGAAATCCCCAACAACGTCATCCTCATCGACGATTTCGCGAAAATCTTCGACGGTTTCAGCATCGGCTCCAACGACCTGACGCAGCTGACCCTGGGGGTCGACAGGGACAGCCAGATCGTCGCTTTCGACTACGACGAGAGGGATCCGGGCGTCATGAAGATGATCGAGACGGCGGTGGAAGGAGCCAGACGCAACGGCCGCCACAGCGGGATCTGCGGCCAGGCCCCTTCGGACTATCCTGAAGTGGCGGAGTTTTTGGTGAAGCTGGGGATCGACTCGATGAGTCTCAATCCCGACAGCGTTCTGAAAACGATCCGGGATGTGGTGGCTCTGGAGAAGAAACTGGGAAGGATCTGAGATGAAAATCGCGTTTTACGAAACCAAACCGGAAGAGAGAGAGTTTTTTTCCGAGCGGTTGGCCGGGCACGATCTGTACTTCTTCGATGGCACGATCAACGAGGAGCTCAAAGAGGAGGCCGATTTCGAGGTCGTTTCGCTCTTCGTCCATTCGCGGGTCACCGACGACGTGTTGGCGAAGCTTCCGAAACTGCGCTATCTGCAGACCCGTTCGACAGGGTACGACCACATCAAGTGCACCGCCCTGTACGAAAGGGGCCTGCTCGTCTCCAACGTGGCCGGTTACGGCGGCCCGGCGGTAGCGGAGTTCGCCTATTCCTTGCTGCTCAACGCCACCAGGCATACCTGGAAAGCGCTGCAGCGGGCCAAGGAGGGGATTTTCGAATACGAAGATCTCAAAGGGACGGAACTGTATGGAAAGCGCCTGGGGATACTGGGACTCGGTACCATCGGTTCGCGGATGGCCCATATCGCCAAAGGATTCGGAATGCAGGTTTCGGTCTGGAGCCGTACCCGGAAACCGATCGTCGACGAACTGGGGCTGGTCTTCACCACGCTCGAAAGGGTACTGGAGACGAGCGACGTGATCATGATCGCCCTGCCGCTGACGCCCGCGACGAGAAACCTCATACACAAGGAGCGGGCGAAGCTGCTCAAAGAGGATGCCGTCGTCGTCAACATCGCCCGGGGCGAAATCATCCAAAAAGAGCTCTACACGACACTTCCCAACGTCCTCTGCCTCGACGTCACGGCGGATCTGACCTGTATCGCCCGCCCCAATGTCCTCTATACGCCCCATATGGCCTACTACACCCGGGAGGCTCTGCGGCGGATCATGGAGATCTCGCTCGAAAATATCGAAGCCTATATCGAGGGCAAGCCGTTGCCCAACTGTCTGAAAATGCCCTGTGAAAAAGAGTATGGAAAAAAGGATGCATCATGATACCCTCATGGCTGCCTGCCGACGTACCGAAAGAGTGTGAAGGCCGGTTTCTGGAAAATTTCGAAAAGAGTACCGGAGGAAGCGGGCGTCTGATGCTTTTCGCCGGTGACCAGAAAGTCGAACATCTCAACGACGACTTCCATGGTGAAGATATTCCCGAGGAGGACAACGACCCGGAGCATATGTTCAAGATCGCCTCCCGGGCCGATATCGGGGTCTTCGCCACCCAGTTCGGTCTGATTTCCCGGTACGGCCGCGATTATCGTGACGTCCCCTATCTTGTGAAACTCAACTCCAAGACCAATCTCGTCCCTTACAGCGAAAAGGACCCCTACAGCCGGCAGTGGCTGGAGGTAGCAGATGTGGAGCGCCTGAAGGAGAAAGCGGGTCTGGATATCCGTGGTGTGGGGTATACGGTCTATCTGGGAGGGGGATACGAACACGCCATGCTGCGCGAAGCGGCTCAAATCGTTCTTGCAGCCCATGAACGGGGGTTGCTGGCCGTGCTGTGGATCTATCCGAAAGGGCCGTATGTAAAAGACGAGCACGACGCCCATCTCATCGCCGGAGCTGCGGGAGTGGGTGCCTGCCTCGGGGCCGATTTCGTCAAACTCAAAGTTCCCTACATCAACGGCCGGTTCGATCCGTCGTTGATGAGGGAGGCGACCGGCGCGGCCGGACGGACCGGTGTCCTTTGCGAAGGAGGAAAAAGGATCGACGAGACGGAGTTCCTGGCGCAGCTTCACGAACAGATCCATATCGGGGGGAGCCGGGGCAACGGTACGGGCAGGAACATTCACCAGCGTCCGTTGAAAGAGGCGGTCAGGATGGCCGACGCCATCTATGCCGTTACCTGCAAAAACGCTTCCGTCGAGGATGCGTTGAAAATCTTGAAAGGATGAATCATGTGGAAAATCTGGCTCGAAATGGATCCCGAAACGAAAGAGAGGGTGGCGAAAAACGCCAAAATCGCCGGGATCGTCATGATTTTGATCGGATTGGCCGGCATCGTCTTTCCCGGACTGATGTCGGTGGCCGTCGTCTTCTTCGTGGCGTGGATGATGCTTTTCGGCGGTCTGATGACGGGTTATTTCACCTGGATGAGCGACAGAAACGACTGGATGGGATGGCTCAAGACCTTCGTGCTCGTCGTGACGGCGCTGCTGCTCATCTTCAGGCCTCTGCCGGGTGTCGCCGCCGTGGGACTGCTTCTTGCGATCTACTTTCTCTTCGACGCTTTCGGCAACTTCGCGATGGCTTTTGCGATGAAGCCGGCGAAAGGGTGGTGGATGTGGCTGCTAAACGGCATTTTCTCCATCGTGCTGGCGGCCATATTTCTCGTGGGATGGCCCTTCAGTTCCCTCTATCTGGTCGGCCTTTTCGTGGGAATAAGCCTCTTTTTCGACGGGATCGTACTGCTGACACTGGGAAGCTATCTGAAGAAAGGGGAGAGTTGAGGCTCTCTACGGGGCGCTCTCAGCGCTCCTTCTCCAGGTTTTTCCTCTCTTTCCACTCCTTTTCGTACTGACACTCCTTCTCCTTGACACTGATCTTGATTTCGGTCGCTTTGAGCTTGCGGATGTTGAAGTTCAGGTTGGCGAAGTAGGTGGCCAGGATGACGGCGACTCCGGTGGGGACGATGACGTTGTAGTCGTAGGTGATCTCCAGCGCCAGGACGATCGCCGTGAGGGGAAGACGCATGACGACGCCCATGAAAACCGCGGCCCCGATGGCGGCGAAGCTGTAGGGTTCGATAGGAAAGCCGTTCATCTTCAGCACCTCCCCGTAGCCGAAACCGATCAGCGCGCCGATGCTCATCAGGGGCAGAAAAAGCCCGCCCACGGCGTTGGCGTAGATGGAGACGACGGTCGTGACGATACGCAGCAGTACCACGAACGTGATGATGATCACCGAGATATGCAGTCTGTCGTTGATGAGCGCCATGACCACTTCGTGCCCCGAAAAGACGGAAAAGGGGGCGATGGTGAGCATCGTTCCGATACTCGCTCCTCCCAGGAGTGCGAAAATGAGATTCCGCCGTTTTCCGAAACGCTGCAGCACCATATGGTTGAGAGATTGGAAGAGCCGGTTCTTCAGTGTCAGGTAGATGAAAAGAAAGAGCAGGATCACCGGGATGAAAAGCAAAGAGGCCGCGATATACTCGGCCTGGAAAACCCGTCCGACGGAGTATCGGAAAATGATCGGATCGATGAACTGGTAGGCGACTCCGAAAGCGATGATGGCTCCCAGTACGATGGGGCCGATGAGCCGCTGGACAAATTCGTAGGCGATGTTTTCGACGGCGAAGACGATGCCGGTGATGGGTGAGACGAAGACCGCCGCGATGCCGCTGCTCGCGCCGATGCTGATAATCAGCCGGACGAACCGTTCGGGAACCTTGAAGAGCTGGTTGATTTTGTAGGCGATCATCGCGCCGATGGCTGCGGAAGGCCCTTCGTTTCCGACGGAAAAGCCGCTTCCCAGGGAGAGTACCGAGGCGACGATTTTCAGAAAAAGGCCCTTGAGAGTGATGAACCGACGGTTTCCCGCCACGGCATTGGCGATTTCCGTGACGCCGTATTCACGCACACCGGGGTCCTTCTCGATGAGCCAGTTGACGAGGAGGATGGAGAGGGTCGGAACGAGATAGAGATACCACCAGGGAAGGGAGGATATGCTCTCTAAAGTGCGTCCGAAAAAGAGGATATCCGAAAGCCGGCGGGTCGCCAGCACGTAGAGGGAGATGGCCAGTCCCGTCGTGACGCCTACGGTGACGGAAAGGGTGAGAATGCGGGCGACGATGGGCATTTACGTCCCCTTTTGCGGGAAGTTACCAGGAGTTGAACCGGCTTTCATTGAGACTTTTCTCCGGAATTTCGATATTTCTCTTCGTCGCGGGGAATGACACTGCCTTTTCGGGGTTCCAGCACGAGAGGAATCTCTCCGTCGATGGACCGTATATGGATATCACGCTGAGGAAAAGGAATTTCGATGCCGTTGGCATAGAGTGTTTTGT
>NZ_JAOZOZ010000075.1 GCF_029933015.1 Hydrogenimonas sp.
TCGTCCAGGGATTTACCGGTAAAGAGGGAACGTTCCACGCCTCCCAGTGTATCGATTACGGCACCAAGATCGTCGGTGGCGTGACACCGGGCAAAGGCGGTCAGGAACACCTCGGACAGCCCGTCTTCAATACGGTCAAAGAGGCGGTCGACGCGACGGGCGCGACGGTCTCCATGATTTTCGTTCCGCCGGCTTTCGTCTCCGACGCCGTCATGGAAGCGGCCGATGCGGGGATCGAACTGGCCGTCATCATCACCGAAGGTGCACCGGTCAAGGATATGATGTACGCCAAAGCCTACGCGACAAAAAAAGGTATGAACACGATCGGACCCAACTGTCCGGGCATCATCACGGCCGAAGAGTGCAAGATCGGGATCATGCCGGGATTCATCTTCCAAAAAGGTCCCGTAGGACTCATCTCCAAGTCCGGTACGCTCACCTACGAAGCCTCCAACCAGGTCGTCAAAGAGGGTCTGGGCATCACTACGGCTGTCGGTATCGGCGGCGACCCGATCATCGGTCTGAGCTACAAGCAGCTTCTGCCGATGTTCGAGGCCGATCCGGAAACCGAAGCGATCGTCATGATCGGTGAGATCGGCGGCGACCTGGAGATCCAGGCGGCCGAATTCATCAAAGAGAACATCACCAAACCCGTCGTCGCATTCATCGCCGGCCAGACGGCTCCCAAGGGCAAGCGTATGGGCCATGCCGGTGCGATCATCTCCGGCGGCAGCGGTACCGCTGCCGAAAAGATGGCGGCTCTGGAAGCGGCGGGCGTCAAAGTCGTCGTATCCCCGGCGGATATCGGCAAAGCCGTCAAAGAGGTCATGGGCAAATAGAGGATGCGAAAGAGCTACGATGTTGCCAATATCCGGTGCGAAGGGTGTGTCGCCACGATCGAAAAGGCGCTCTCTGAGCACTTTGGTAACAGCGTAGAAGTCGATCTGAGCGTCATGCCACGAAAGGTAACAGTGGATTTGGCGGATGCATCCCAGGAGGAGCTTTTTATAGCGACCTTAAGGAAGCTGGGTTATCCTCTAATCAACGACGAACTGTCGGGCATCGAAGGAGCGGTGATGAAGGGTAAAAGCTTCGTCTCCTGCGCCGTAGGAAAATTCAATCCAACGAAGGAGAAGCAATGAGTCTGATGAAAGCACCGGAAAATACACCGGTCTGGACCGACGAGAGCCGCTGCAAAGCGTGCGATATCTGTGTAGCTGTCTGCCCTGCGGGCGTTCTGGCAATGCGCTACGAGCCCCATTCGGTACTGGGCGAAATGATTACCGTCGAGGCACCCGAACTCTGTATCGGATGCAACGAATGCGAACTGAGCTGTCCCGATTTCGCGATTTTCGTCGCGGACAGAAAAGAGTACAAATTCGCCAAATTGACCGATGCGGCGAAACAGCGGGCCGAGGCGATCAAGAACAACAAATATATGACGCTGAGCGCATAAGGAGTTAGAATGGCAAGAGAAGTAATTTCAAGCGGTAACGACCTGGCGGCAAAAGCCGCGGTCGATGCGGGATGTATGTTTTTCGGGGGTTACCCGATTACACCGTCGAGCGAGGTCATGCATACCATCTCCGACCTCCTTCCGAAAGTGGGTGGCGCTTCGATCCAGATGGAAGACGAAATCGCCGGTGTCTGTGCCGCGATCGGTGCTTCCATGAGCGGCGTGCGTTCCATGACGGCAACTTCCGGTCCGGGAATCTCGCTGAAGGCCGAAAACCTCGGCCTGGCACAGATGGCGGAAGTTCCCCTGGTCGTCGTCAACGTCATGCGCGGCGGTCCTTCCACCGGTCTGCCGACCCGTGTTTCGCAGGGTGACGTAGCGCAGGCGAAAAACCCGAGCCACGGTGACTACAAGTCGATCACGGTCTGTGCGGGCAATCTGGAAGAGTGCTACACCGAAACGGTTCGCGCCTTCAATCTGGCCGACCGCTTCATGCAGCCTGTCATCGTTCTGCTGGACGAAACGATCGGCCATATGCACGGCAAGGCGGTCCTTCCGGATGTCGAAGAGGTCAAAGCCGGTATCAAGCTCCGCAAAACTTTCGACGGTCCGCCGGAAGAGTACAAACCTTACGGCGTCGCCCAGGACGAGCCGGCTGTTCTCAACCCGATGTTCAAAGGGTACCGCTACCACTTCACCGGCCTGCACCACGACGCGATGGGCTTCCCGACCGAAGAGATCGAGACCTGCCGCAAGCTGATCGACCGCCTTTTCCAGAAAGTCGACGCACATCGCGACGAACTGGAATCCAACGAAGAGTTCATGCTCGACGATGCCGACATTCTGCTGATCGGTTACGGTTCGGCATCGCTGGCGATCAAAGAGGCGATCGTCCGTTTGCGAGACGAAGGAATCAAAGCGGGTCTTTTCCGCCCCATCACCCTCTGGCCGAGTCCGGAAGAGCGGATGTACGAACTGGGACAGAAATTCGACAAAGTCCTCTCGGTCGAACTGAACCAGGGACAGTATCTCGAAGAGATTCAGCGCGCCATGGGCCGCAAGGATATCCAGAAACTGACCAAAACCAACGGACGGCCGTTCTCGCCCCAGGATATCATTGACAAAGTGAAGGAGGTTTTCTGATATGGCTTTCAATTATGACGAATATCTACGTATAAACAAGATGCCCACACTCTGGTGTTGGGGTTGTGGCGATGGGGTCATTCTCAAAGCCTTCATTCGTGCCGTGGACAAACTCGGTATCAACAAGGACGACCTTTGTGTCGTCTCCGGTATCGGCTGTTCCGGACGATTCAGCTCCTATCTCGATACCAACACGGTTCACACGACCCACGGCCGGACCATCGCCTACGCGACGGGTATCAAACTGGCCAATCCCGACAAGCATGTCGTCTGTGTCGCGGGTGACGGCGACGCCCTGGCGATCGGTGGTAACCACACGATTCACGGCTGCCGCCGTAATATCGACATCACCTTGATTCTGATCAACAACTTCATCTACGGTCTGACCAACTCACAGACCTCTCCGACCACGCCTCGCGGATTCTGGTCGGTCACGATGAAACAGGGTAACATCGACCCGACTTTCAACGGCTGTAAACTGGCCGAAGCGGCGGGAGCCTCCTTCGTCGCCCGTGAGAAGGTTTCCGAACCGAAAAAGATGGAAAAAGTGATCGCGGCCGCTCTCCAGCACAAAGGATTCTCTTTCGTCGAGATTCTCTCCAACTGCCATATCAACCTGGGGCGAAAAAACAAAATGGCCGATGCTATGGAAAACCTCGCATG
Organism: Hydrogenimonas sp.; assembly: GCF_029933015.1. Classification (GTDB taxonomy): domain Bacteria; phylum Campylobacterota; class Campylobacteria; order Campylobacterales; family Hydrogenimonadaceae; genus Hydrogenimonas. The sequence continues at coordinate 3,263 of NZ_JAOZOZ010000075.1, forward strand.
GATCGACAGTATCACCGTCTCCAAGAAGAAATACGATGCCATGAGCGAAGAAGAGCGTGTCAACCTTCTCCCGACAGGCATCCTCAAACAGGATACGGAAGCGGAAGAGTACTGCGACATGTACGGTAAGCTCAAAGAGGTTTATCAGGGTAAGCGCGAAAAATTCACGCCGGCCGATTTCAAAAAAGTCATATAAGGGGTTGTTATGAGCAGAATAGTCATGCGCTTTACCGGTGTGGGTGGACAGGGTGTCCTCCTCGCCGGAGAGATTTTTGCAGCGGCCAAAATCAAAATGGGCGGTTACGGTGTCAAAACCGCGACCTATACCTCTCAGGTCCGCGGCGGACCGACCGTCGTCGACATCCAGCTCGACGACAAGGAGATCTGGTATCCCTACGCGATCGACGGGCAGATCGACTTCATGCTCTCCGTCGCCGACAAGAGTTACCAGCTCTTCAAAAACGGTGTCGCCGAAGGCGGCATCATCGTCATCGACCCGAACCTGGTCTATCCGACCGAGGAAGACCGTAAAAAGTGGAAAATCGTCGAGATCCCCATCATCACGATCGCCAAAGAGGAGGTCGGAAACGTCATTACCCAGAGCGTCGTGGCTCTGGCCATCGCCAACACTTTCATGAACGCGATTCCCGAAGACGTACTGATCGAAACGATGCTCAGCAAAGTTCCGAAAAAAGTCCACGAAGCGAACCTCAAAGCTTACGAGCTCGGCAAAAAGTATGCCCTCGAAGCGATGGAGAAAATGGGTATCGAACCCCGCAAAAACGACTGATCGACCTTCTCAACCGTGTTCGGGGCTTTCCGCCCCGGCACTCTTTCCAAACACTTCCCTTTTTCCTTAAAATTTGCTAAAATACGTTCACGAGGCACGGCGGATGCTTGCATGACGCATGTCATGAGGAAAGTCCGGGCTGCAGTGAAGCAGGGTTCCGTCTAACCGACGGCCACCGCAAGGTGAGGGACAGTGCAACAGAAAGCAAACCGCCATTCGAAACTGTGTTGATAGAGGCGAAGGGTGCCATAACCGGCGGATTTATCCGCCGAAGCGGCACCAGTGCCGCGGGCCCGCTGCCGAAGCGGACCCAGTGTCAACGTAGCCAAAGGGGCTTCGCTCCTTTGGCGTATTGTTTCGGATGGTAAGGGTGAAACGGTGGGGTAAGAGCCCACCAGCGCCTTGGGCAACCTTGGCGGCTATGTAAACCCAACCCGCAGCAAGAAGGGATGGTAAAAGCTTCACACTTTTGCCCTTCGCTCGAGTGCCATGGCGACATGGCGCGTAGATAAATAAGCATCCTCGACATAACCCGGCTTACAGCCGTGCCTTTTTTACAACGACTGCAACACAAATGTGTTTTTTGGAAACACTTTCCCGTTTTCTCTCTGAAATTGCTCTTCATGCATCCTAACCCCATTGTTAATATTTCGATATAGTGTAGAATAAAATATCATATTTCATCGTCAAGGGTAGTTCTCATGAAAAAAGTAATGTCGCTTATGTTGGGTGCCGGCATGGCCGTATCGATCGCTCTGGCTGGAGGTCACAGTATCCATTGGGGATACAGCGGAGAGGGCGCTCCCGCACATTGGGGTGATCTGTCGGAAGATTTCGTCATGTGCAAAATGGGAAAGAACCAGTCTCCGATCGATCTGCGTACCGACAAAGCCTTCGAAACCGATCTGCCTGCGATCGTCTTCAGTTATCATGCCTCGTCACGGGATGAAGTCAACAACGGCCACTCGGTTCAGGTAAACATCGAACCGGGAAGCTATATCATGATCGACGGGATCAAGTTCGAACTGAAGCAGTTTCATTTCCATACTCCCAGCGAAAACACGATCGACGGCAAGTTCTTTCCGATGGAAGCGCACTTCGTCCATGTGGATGAAAAGGGCAACATCGCCGTCGTCGCGCTGATGTTCGAATATGGACAGGAGAACGGTGTACTGGCGCGTTTCTGGAACGGGATGCCCGAACGGGCGGGAGACCATCGGGATATCTCCATCCCTGCCGAAGAGATCAGAAAACTCTTTCCGAAGAACAGGGCGTACTACCGCTTCAACGGATCGCTGACGACACCTCCCTGTTCGGAAGGTGTGCGATGGTTCGTCCTCAAAGAGCCGGTGACAGTCTCCAAAAAACAGGTGGAGCAGTTCGCCCGGATCATGGGTGAGCCCAACAACCGGCCGGTCCAGCCCATCAACGCCCGGGTATTGTTGAAATAATCCATGGACGTCGATCCTTTCGACATCCCCTCCCGAAAAGAGACACGGCGGAAACCCTTCCGCCCGCGCTGCAAAATCTGCCGCACCAACAAATACGTCGTTCCCATCGTCTACAGTATCGAGATCACCGAGGAGATTCTGGAAAAGGAGCGTGCCAAAGAGATCAGAATCGGCGGCAACGCCCGCAGTGTCGATGCACCCAACTGGTACTGCAGGAGGTGCGGGGAAGAGTTTCAGAGATAGAAGGTCATTCGCTTTACGTCATTTGAAGTTATTCAATCTCCGTTCGCGTAGCGAACAAATGACCTATAATGACGCGAAGCGAATGACCGGCTGCCCTTCGGCAGCCAAATGACTTTCAGAGAAACTCTTTCCGTAACGCCTCTTTGTCGATCTGTTTGCTGTGCAGCGACTTTCTGGGCATGTTGGGGTTGTAGACGATCTGGGCGGGGAGCATGTAGTTGGGCAGGTGTTTTTTGAGCTCGAAGAGGATCTCGTTTTTGGGAATCTCCCGTTTGCCGCCGTAGACCATGACGATCTCCTCCTCGATCTCTTCGTTGGGGATCGAGAAGACGATGCATTCGGTGATCTCCGGAATGTTTTCGTAGACGACGCTCTCGATCTCGTAGGGGCTGACGCGGTATCCCTGGGTCTTGATCATGTCGTCCTTGCGGCAGACGAAGTAGATGTATCCCTCTTCGTCGGCATAGACGTAGTCGCCGCTGGCCACGACGATCTCGTCGGTGAGCTGCCCTTCGGGTTTGAGCACCTTGTCGAGGATGTGGATGCTCTTGAAGCGTCTGGCAGTCTCTTCGGGCGCGTTCCAGTACCCTTTGTAGATGCATGCGCCCCGATGGATCAGTTCGCCCACTTCACGGGGTTTGCACGCTTCCCCCTCTTCGTTGATGATATAGAGCTCCACGTCGGGGACCGCCTTTCCGATGGAACCGGGACGGATATGGATCTGTTCGGGCTCCAGGTAGGCGGAGCGGAACGCTTCGGAGAGGCCGTGCATACTGTAGAACTTCGCGTCGGGGAAATGGTTCGTGACGTTTCGGATCATCAGGGGTGTGATGTTGCCGCCGGAGGAGGTAATGATGCGCAGCTTTTCGAAATGTTCCGGGGCCGGAATCCTGTGGGGATCTTCGTCGAACATCTGGGTGATGTGGATCGGCATCAGGGGCAGCACCGTCACTCCATCGTCGATGAGATGGGTGAAGAAGTCGGCCGGCAGGACGAATTTGTGGATCGCCAGGGTCGCCTTGTTGTAGAGGGCGGTATAGATCTGGTTCAGGCCGTAGTCGAGGTTGAAGGAGAGGATTCCGCTGATGACGTCGTCGTGTCGGATGCCCAGATATTTCGATACGATCGCCGCACCGTCGAAGAGGGCACGCTGGTTGATGACGATGCCCTTGGGGTTGCCGGTGGAGCTGAAGGTGTAGGTGATGGCGGCGTTGTCGTGCCCCTTGACGCGGCAGGTGTGTTCGTCGGTGTAGCACTTGTAGATCTCTTCGAAAGAGACGTCGCTCTCCTGTGTCGGCGTGTAGGAGATGATCTTGCCATCGAAGTCGATCGCTTCGATCGTCTCGATCTTTTTGCTGTCGGTGACGAGGCAGACGATGCCGCAGTCTTCGACGATATATTTGACCTGCTCCTTTTTCAGCAGCCTCGTGATCGGCACGAAAGTGTAGGGTGTGGACATGATCGCCAAAATGGCGATGACCGAATCGCAGCTCTTGTCGGAGTAGATGCCGATACGGCTGCCGTAGGGGAGCTTGAGACTCGTCAGGTAGTGGGCCACCTGGTTGACCCGCATGAAGAGCTCCCGGTAGGTGTAGCTTTCGTTTCCAAGTTTGATGGCGATCTTCTCGGGGACCTCCCTGACGGCGTTTTCCAGAAGATCCCGTACGGTATTGACGGTCATGGTCGATCCTTTTTTCGAGTGCTGAGTGTTGAGTGCTGAGTATCGAGGGAGCCGACTTCCG
>NZ_JAOZOZ010000076.1 GCF_029933015.1 Hydrogenimonas sp.
CCCATGAAACCCATGTTCCGTGTCCCGAAACTGCGCAGATTCGGAAAAATGGCGTCGAGCTCCTCTTCCGTCGCGCCGAACCACCCGACGATCGTGGCGAGGTAGCTCTCCATGGCGGTCGTGGGTACCATTCTGTCCGACCAGGCGTCCGGGGAATCGGGACGCAGTTCCGGCATCCTCCCGTAGATATCGCCCCCCTTCACGGCACCGCCCATGACGAAAGCGTGGCTGCCCCATCCGTGGTCGGTACCCGCTCCGTTGGGGCTGAGGGAGCGTCCGAAATCCGACAGGGTAAAAAGCGTGACCCGCTCCGTCAGCCCCATCTCTTCCAGCGCGTCGTAGAAGGCTCCCAGCGAATCGCTCAGATAACCGGTCTGGTGCGCGTTGTCGGAGTCGTGTGTGTCCCATCCGTGGTGATTGACGAAAAAGATCTGTCGTCCGGGACGGCCCGGAAAGTTCTCTCTGACCGAGAGGATTTTCGCCACCAGTTCCAGCTGTTTCCCCAGCGGCACTCCCGTCTCGTGGACGCCTGTCGAAAAACCGTCGAATTCACGCACCCCGTCGAAAAGACCCGCCAGCAGATCCGGGCGCCGCAGCTCCTCGACCCTTTTTTGCGCGAAAGCGGCCATCAGCCGGTTGCCGTCGCCGCGCATCGCCTCGTAGATATCCTGATAGACGCCGCCGAGCTCTCCGCTGCCCGCTTCGGGGCCGAAACCGTAATAGCGCATCGTATCGGGAGAGACGGCGGCCTCGGAAAAGGCCACGGCCTCTTTCACCGCACCCAGCTGCATCAGATTGTTTCCGCCCACCGTGATGTTGCACCAGGGACTCCCCTCCGGGAAAAAGAGATCGGCCGTCCTCGCGGCCCAGCCCATTTTGTGCGGATTTTTCGCATCACCGAGCATCCACAGATCCCTCTGGGTATTGTGGGCGAAAAGCTGGTTCGGCAGCACCGCCCCGCCTTCTCGGATCTCTTCGGCGGTCGTGGGACGTACCAGCGTCCCGACATTGGCGACGAGGGCCAGCCGCTTTTTTTCGAAAAGTTCATGCATACGCCCCATGTTCGAGCGCATCCCGTAGGCCAGCGGATTGCGTCCCGCCGCGTCGGCGTGTGTGAATCCCAGCAGGCTCTCCCTCTCCACCGCGAGCCCTTTCCTCACGGCCCTGTAGTCATCGTAGCTCTCCCTGCCCGTGGGCACGATCATGTTGAAAACGTCCGCACCTCCCTCCAGCAGTACACAGACGATCGCCCTGTAATCCCCCGCCGTCTGCGCCGCATCGAGACGCTCCGGCGACGCCAGCATCGCGCCCAGAGGCGAGAGGGAGAGGAGACCCGCCGCGGAACGCTTCAGAAACTCTCTTCGGTTCAACGATTTTTTCATATCCGCTCCTTTACCGCTGCAACGCGTAATCCGGGGAGGTGATCACCAGGCCGAGCATATGGCGGGCCATCTTCTCCCCACTCATCCCTTCGTCCGATGCGTGCGCCCGGGCGTAGGAGAGTATGGCCTCTCTCGTGGACGCGCTCAGATGGCCTGCCGTCAGGATCCTGTCGAGCCGATCGAGCAGCTCCCCGTACCTCTTCCCAGACGCCAGAGCGCTCTCTTTCTCCAGCTGCAGATCGGCGCTTATTTCGAAGAGTCCGTAGATGGAGTCGTTTTTGTGGATGATCCCCATCAGCACCTCGTCGATGCCCTGTTTGCCGTAGAGTTCCAGTTCCGGAGCCGCGATCCCCTCCTTTTTCAGCGTATAGGGCGCATCCTCGGGTGTGAAGTAGTTGAACACGGTCAACGCCTCCAAAGGCCCCTCCTGCCGGGTGTATCCGGTGCCGTTGAAGTTGAAGGAGCGGTAGCGGTAGAGCGGCGTATCCCCCTGTCTGAGGATATGGTAGCCGTCTTGCGCGTGAAAGGCCCTGAAAAGATGGGTGAAATACAAAAGCGGTTCCCGGAACTTTCCGAAGATCTCCGGACGGTTTCGTGCGCCGTGCAGCGCTTCGTCGTCGAGCAGGATCGCCCGGACGACCGCCCCAAGATCGCCGTGTTCTCCCTTTCCGTTGTCTTCGAACACTTCGGCGACTCTCTCCACGTATGCCGGAGAGGGGTTGCTCGTCACCAGCCGCTGGATCAGCCTTCTTGATACGAAAGGCGCCGTGTTGGGGTGGGTGGCGAGCATATGGAGCGCCTTGTCGATGTCCCCCTTCGTATCGCCTCCCGCCGGAACGAGACGGCCTTCAGAAAACAGCCTTTTTTCGCTCCTGTCATGGTACTCCTCCACCGCCACCATGGCGGATGTGCGGGCGTGGTGGCTCGAAAAGGAGGCTTCCGTCTCGAACTGCCCGTTGTCGTCCGTCAATCCCGTGAAGATCTTCGCCATCTGTTCGATATCTTTCTGATCGTAGACGGGCTGCGGCCTGCCGTCGCGCAGGAGGCGTCTGCCGTCCCGGTCGAGGCGATAGAGACCGATGGAGAAGAGCTGCATCACCTCCCTGGCGTAGTTTTCGTCCGGGTGGGCGCCCCGGGTACCCGCTTTGGCGTTTCCCAGATAACTGAGATATTTTCCCATGGCGGGATGGTAGGTCACCGCCTTCAGCAGCTCTTCGTAACTGTCGAAAGCGTGCCGGACCAGAACGTCGTAATAGGAGATGCGTGCATCGGGATAGGTCAGAAGCGGCCCGTTTCTGGAGATGACGAGGATTTCGCTCAGTGCGAAAGCGACACGCTGTCGCAGCTGATCCCTCCCATGGACCGCGATATCCCACCACGCGTCGCGCTGGAGATACCCCAGCGCATCGCTGAAGCGTTTCCAGTCTTCGGGATGATCCTTCAGGTCGCCGACACCGCCGACGCCTTCGGCACGCTCCTCGGCCCACGCCATATGGTAGCTCGGCGGTTCCTGGAACTGCTCCTGCAGCCAGAGGTCGTAGTCGCCCAGACGAACCAGGCGGTCGATCTCTTCGGGTGTCGCTCCGAACGTGGCACGGGAGAGAAAAGCCGAAGCCTCATCCGCCGACGCGACGGCGTAACGGACGGTACGACCACTATCGGTCTCCTTTTCGACGGAAGAGACCTCACCGCCTCCGCCTCCCCCGCATCCTGTCATCAGCAAAAACACCGTCACCCATCCGGCGAAACGGCTCGTCATTCGTTTCATACCTCTCTCCTCACACTATCCGCTTTCCACAAAGGAGCTCTTTTTCGTCCCGCTGGATTCGATTATATACCAATCTTTTCCCTTCAACCTCTTTGGTTTAAATCCGTTCACATCCACATGGCGGACGATATGGTGTAAAATAACATCGACATATCCCCTGCCAAGGAAAACCATGACACTCGAATCGATCCGTCAGACCATCGAAGAGAAACCCGGCGTGCTCCTCTACTTCCGGGGAGAGCACTGCAACGTCTGCCACGCGCTGCAGCCCAAACTCTTCGAAGCCTTCGAAAAGAATTTCCCGAAAATCGAAAAGCTCACGGTGGACGTGGGAGAGCACGCCGAGATCGCGGCGGCCTTCGGCGTCTTCTCCATCCCCACGGCCATCGTCTTTCTGGGCGGCAGGGAGTTCGCGAGAGTCAGCCGTAACGTCAGCATCCCCGCACTGGTCGAACAGATCCGCCGCCCCTACGGGATCATGCTCTCCTGAGCTTCTTCAATTATAATATTAATTTATTTTATTCAATCGGAAACCGGCTCCTTTTAGATAAAATATACTTATCTAACAAAAAGGAGCTGTCATGAGAAAAGTTTTAATGACACTTGGGCTCGGAATTGTAATGTTGGGTGCCGGTCAGACAAAAACACCAATGACCCAGGAGCAAAAAGAGCTCAAAGAGACGATGAAAACGCTTGCGGGTGGACTGACGCGCATACAGGAAGCGATCCTCTACAACGACAAAGAGGAGCTTCTCGCGGGTGTCAGGATGCTAAAACGCATCGAAGACGGCTATCTGACGAAACACGGCGAAGCGCTGAAAAAATACATGCCCGACAATCCGGAATTCGCCATGGCCCTCGCCCAAAAGAGCGAAAGGAATATCGAACGCTACGTCAGAATGATGAAAGAGGATATCTTCTCCAAACACGACTACAGCAACATCGCCGCCGGATACAGCCATATCGTCCAGGAGTGTGTGGGTTGCCACCAGAAGCTGAGAAAGTGGCGCTGGGAACAGTAAAAGGGCTCTCCCCCTCTTTCAGAGGGAGTTGACGGGAAGCCACCGCTTTTCGAAATCTTCGATAGGCAGCGGTCTGGAGTAGTAGTACCCCTGGATCACGTCGCAGCCGATCGCATGGAGCATCTCGGCCTGCGCTTTCGTTTCGACCCCTTCCGCCACGATCTCCAGACCCAGCGTATGCCCCATGGCGATGATCGACTCGACGATGGCCCGGTCGTTGGGATTTTCGGTGATATCTTCGATGAAACTTCTGTCGATCTTCAGTTTGTCCACCTCCAGCATCTTCAGATGGCTCAAAGAGGAGTATCCCGTCCCGAAATCGTCGATCGAGAGCTTGAAACCCAGCGATTTGAGCGATTTGATCAGCAGATAGGCGTGCCTTTCGTTTTCGATCAGGATATCCTCCGTCAGCTCAAGCTCGACGAACTCGCAAAGCCCCTCGTATCGTCTGTGGATCGACTTCATCTTCGGCAGAAACTGCTGGTGGTGAAACAGTGCGCTGGAGATGTTCACCGAGAGGGTGGGACAGAAACTGCACTCCTTTTTCCATTTCCGAAGCAGCTCGAAAACATTCTCGATGACGAACATGTCGATCCTGTACAGAATGCCGAGCTCTCTGGCCAGCGGCAGAAAACGGTCGGGGGCTATCATCCCCTTTTCGGGATGGATCCACCGGATGAGACTCTCGGCGCCGCAGATCGTGCCGTTTTTCAGATCGATCTGGGGCTGCAGCCACGCTTCGAGCTCCCCTTTTTCCAGCGCTTCGAAGAGTTCGGTCTCCATCTGGATGTTGTCGAGCATCATGTCGCTGTTGTGGGCGAAAAAGGCGAAACGGTTTTTCCCGCTCTTTTTGGCTTCATACAGAGCGATATCCGCCGCCTTCTGGAGGGTCTCGATATCCCGGCCGTGTTCGGGAAAGAGCGCGACCCCCAGACTGATGGAGATATGCAGATGGATGCCGTTGATATCCAAAGAGGTGTGCACCGTGTCCTGGATGCGTCCGATCAGCGTCCCGATCTCTTCGAGATTGAGATAGTCCTCGACGATGATGGCGAACTCGTCACCGCCGATACGGGCGAACAGATCGGTCTTTCTGAGGATTTTCGCGACACGTTTGCTGATGGCGTCGAGAAGTTTGTCCCCGGCCTTGTGCCCCAGGGAGTCGTTGATCCGTTTGAAGTTGTCGATATCGAAGACGATCAGCGCCACCTTGTGGTCGCGGCGGTTGCCGAGGGCGACGGCCCGTTTGAATTCGTTGACGAAGACGTGGCGGTTGTAAAGACCCGTGAGCGTGTCGTAGTTTGCGAGGCGCTCCAGCTCCTTTTTGGCCAGGACCGTTTCGGTCTCGTCGATCAGCGTCCCGATGATCGCCCGCTCCCCCTGATAGTGAAAAACGCTTCCGTAGGCCCTGAGATATATCATCTCACCCTCTTTGGTGATGCCGCGGAAGGAGTATTCGATGCTCTCTTCATAGCCTTCGATGCGCTTTCGGATATTCTCTTTGGCTATGTTTCTGTCGTCGGGATGGGTCAGGTCGAGATTGCTCTTTCCTATCAGTTCGTCACGCTCGTAGCCGAATATCTCGGCCAGACGTTTGTTGACATAGCTGAACTTTCCGTCCTGTATGATATAGATGCCCACCACGGCGTGCTCCACGAGCGCACGAAACTTCTCGTCGGAGTCGAGCAGACCGTTGGCGATGGAGCGTTTGATTTCGACCTGTTCCATATCCTCTTTCTGTCTGAAAATAATACCTCTTTAGATCGTCAATATTACAAAAATTGTTAAGGGATCGTTTTGAAAGTCACTGGCAGTCGTAACGGAAACTTCCATCCAGGTTCATAGGCAATACCAGCGTCGTAAAACCTCTCGTTCGAGAATCCTCGCAAAGACGCTCCCTCGCCTCGGGATCGTCAAGGTAGATGTCGTCGTACTCGACGTTGAAGACCGGCTTGGCCGCATCGATGAAAGGGTCCAGCGCGCCGCATTCGTCGTATTGGTGACACTCTTCGTTCAGAGCGAAATCGAACCACGGTTCGAGCGCTTCGACCTGCTCCAGATCGTTTTTCAGACCGATGGAGAGTCCGCGCCGGTGCGCCTCTTCCGCCAGAAACCGGTTGTAGGCGAGCTGGTCGGCGTAGGTGAGAGGAAATCCCGTATCGTTGGCGTAGCCGTCCACATTGTCGGGCTCCACGCCGTCACACCCCTTTTGCACCGCCAGATCGAGACGTCGTCGCATGATTTCGCGGATCTCCTGCGATCGTATATCGAGCCACCGCTCGCCGGCCCAACCCTCGAGATCCTTTCCCAGCGCTTCTTTCGGGAAATCGGCGGCATCCTCCCGCCACGCCTCGTAGCTTCCCGCGCTGAAGTAGCAGACCACCTCTCTCCCATCCTCGTGCAGCCTCTCGATCAGATCGGCACTGCTGTCGAAGAGATCGATGTCGTAGAGGGACACGTCGTAGGAAGTGTCCACCGTCCCGGTCAGCTGCCACTGGAAGGTCGCCCCCGCATCCAGACGATGCCACAGCGGCCAGCCGACGCCGCTGACGGTCACGATCCTCTTCCACGGACCTTCGGGCACCTCCGCTTCGTCGACGAAACGCCAGTCGACCCTGTCGATATCTTCGACTCCCAGATAGTCCCTGACAGCCGGAGAGAGATCGATGCCCGCACGGTCGTTGACACCGTTTTTCGGCATGGCATCCGCGAAGACGTAGGCGGCGTCATCCTCTCCGAAAGGTCCCACGTCTTCCCACTGGGCGTAGACTCTCCTGTCACCCTTGGCGATCTCCACCCACCGGTTCTTGCAGTAGGAGCGATCCTCCGGCAGACCGGGCTCGTACCAGGGTATCCATTTCTGCAGATCCGCTTTGCGTACACCGTTTTCGTCGAAGTCGTTGAAAGGGAGCGCCACGTAGAATGGGTTTTCGCGGGGGATGAAGCCGGCGGGACGGTACCCGTCCCTTTGATCGGGGCTATCGACACCGCCGTATCGTGCTATCCACTTTTCGTCCCAGGCACTGGAGAGATTGGCGATGCCGCCGTTGGAGGCGTCGGCCTCCTCTCCGATCCAGAAGACGGTGGAGGTGATACCGGTATGGAGCGGATAGCTGTGATGGGTGATGTGGCTCTGGGAGGAGGAGAATTCGGAAGAGGAACCCTCTCCTCCCCCGCAGCCCGCAAGCACCATAACGATTGCGAGCGGAAAAAAGTGATAAACGGATTTCGATCTCATGATAGATAGTATCGGCCGTTTTCGCGATGTTTGCAG
>NZ_JAOZOZ010000008.1:0-5424 GCF_029933015.1 Hydrogenimonas sp.
CGTTGCACCTCCTTGACTATGCTATGGCATAGCCTGCGTCGGTGCGCCTTGCCAGAAACAAAGCTTGCAAAGCTATGACCGCATAGGGTTTTTAGAGGTGCCCTGTAGTTATTATATCCGACGAAGGAAAACTGAGAGTAAATGGAACTTTAAGAGCAACCGCCTTTTGGCAGTTGCCCGTGGAAAGTAAAATTTCTGTAAAGAAACCTGTATATTGACGTGACGCTCTTTCATCGTCTCCTCTTTGATGCATACGAAGACGCGACCGTCCAGACGCATCAGACGACATCACGCCTTTTGGACCTCAATCGAAGAGGCCGATTCGACCTTCTTCGAAATTTCAGCTATATCACGAACCGTTCAGAAAATCGCAATTTTCTACCACTCAAAAACGTTTCCAGAACGACGCCGTAAAAAGTATGTACACGGTATAACACTCCAGACGGCCTACGATCATGCCGAAGGAGAGGACGAGTTTGTCGATGTCGCTGAAAAACCCGAAGTTTTCTGCCGGTCCCACGTGGCCGAAACCGGGTCCGACATTGCCCACGATGGCAAGAGCCCCGGATATCGCCGTCATCTCGTCGTATCCCCGCGCATAGATATAGACGCTCATAAGTCCCACCGTAAAGACGAAAAGCGTGAAAAATCCGAAAGTCGAAGCCAGTACATGGCGTTCGAGCTTCACACCGTCGACGAAAACGGATATCAGAGCTTTGGGGTGGAGAATGCGTCTGAGCTCGGCGAAAAGTGTTTTGAAAATGACGACATAGCGGATCACCTTCACGCCTCCGGCCGTCGAACCGGCGTTTCCTCCCACCAGCATGGCGACGAAAATGATCGCGACGGCAAGATGGCTCCACGTGCCGTAATCGATCGTGGCGAAACCCGTCGTCGTCATGACCGACGCGATCGTGAAAAAGGCGTGGGTCGCCGCGTGGGTCGCCGCGTCGCCCCCCAGCTCCATATGGACCAGCGTCAGAAGCGTCCCAAGAATCGCGAAGATAGAAAGATACCAGCGCACCTCCTCTCCCCTGTATCCGCTGGTATCACGGTAGAGAAGTTTCAGATGCGCCAGGAAGTTGATGCCGGAGACCATCATGAAAAAGGTGGTGGTCCATATGATCCAGGGGCTTTGGAAAAAGCCCAAAGAACTGTTTTTCGTCGAAAAACCGCCGGTGGAGAGGGTCGAAAATGCGTGGTTGACCGCATCGAACCAATCCATGCCGAAAAGTTTCAAAAACAGGGTATCGGCCAGTGTCAGCAGAAGATAGATCCCCCAGAGACTGAGTGCCGTGTCCTTGATTTTCGGGCGGAGTTTCTCGATCTGTATGCCCGTCGCCTCGGCTTTGAAAAGGGAGAGGCTTCCTGTGGGGTTGATCACCGACAGAAGCCCCACACCCAGAACGATGATCCCCACGCCACCGAGCCAGTGCATCAGACTGCGGTGGAAAAGTATCATGTGCGGAAGACTTTCGATATCGGTATAGACCGTGGCGCCTGTCGTCGTAAAACCGCTGATCGCTTCGAAAAATGCCGAAGTGAAAGTGACATGCGTATAGAGAAACAGCGGCATCGCACCCGCCACACCGATCAGAATCCAGAGCAGATTGACCACGAGAATGCTCTCTCTGATTTTCAGGGTCACCGGATGTCTGCGCAAAAAGAGAAAGATCGTCAGATTCATTCCGACAAAGAGTGCATCGAATAGAAAAAGAGCGAATATCGATTCGTCATAGAGCCATCCGATCATCAGATCGAACCCGAAAAAGAGGCCGAGCGTCACGCCGATGAGGCTGAGGACCTTGAAAATGCTTCTATAGTCCATAGAACCAGACTTTCAGTTTGGGTGCATTCTCTTCCGTCGTGAATCCGACGATGAGATCCTCCTCTTCCATCACGAGAGGCCTGTCGAATCGTATCAGCTCCTCTCTTCTCACAAGGTAGAGCCTGGCACCATCCTTGAGTTTGGAGGGTTTGACCTTTTTTCCGATCAGATGGGAATTCCTGAAGATTTTTCGCAGAAAAATCGTCGCCTTTCCACCGCAGAATTTCCTCTCCATGATGACGCTGCTCGAATAGATCGACTCGAGAATCGCGTTGTAGGCGCTCATTTTCGGACCACGCACGACGACGATCCCCAGAGAGTGCATCAGGTTGTAGTACTCCCTTTCGTTGTTGACGGCTACCACTTTGTGGATGCCGTGTTCCTGTGCCTCGAGACATTTGATGATGTTGTATTCGTCGTTGTCGGTGGCGGCGATCATCAGATCGGCATATGCGAGCCCTTCCTCCTCGAAAAGTTCACTGGTGCCATATTTGCAGCTGAGGGTCATCGCTTCCCCTTCGAGCTTTTCGTCGGCTTTTTCGCACAACTGGACGTTTTTCTCGATCAGTTTGACCTCGATACCGTTTTCGATCAGTTTTCTGGCGATCGCAATACCCAGATCGCCCGCCCCGAAAACGACACACCTTTCGATGGAGCGGGGAGTTTCCGTGTCGAATTCACGGCACAGTTCGCGAATCTTCTCTTCATCACCGAAAAGATAGACCAGATCGTGGGGTTCGACGGGGGCATCCTCGTCGGGGATGAAAAATCTCTTTCCTCTTTCGATCCCGACGATATCGAAGCGCTCCTTCTTCAGACGCACCGGTTCGTCGAGACTCGCAGCCCAGACCGAGATCAGTTTGAACGCCGTATGCCTGAAAAACTTGACATTGTTGGCTTTGGGATATTTCAGCAGCATCGCCACCGTCTCCGATGTCAGATCGAGGGGAAAGACGGTCTTGGAGATGCCCAGTTTTTCTCTGATCGAGCTCTTGTCGAAAAAAGCGTTGCGCAGACGTATGACCTTTCGCTTCAGATCGATCGTATCGTCGACGATCAGTGTCGAAATGAGGTTGGCCTCGTCCGTATCGGTGACGGCGATAAAAAGATCCGCTTTTTTCTCGATCAGTTTCCTGTATGTCTGTGGATCTTCTATATCCCCATGGATCGGGAGAATGTCAAGCGACTCTTGCAATCTATGGAGCGCTTCCGCGTTTCTATCGATAATCGTGACGTTGTGTCCGATGGAGAGCGTTTTGGCGAGATTGAATCCGACTCTTCCGGCTCCTGCGATGATGATATCCACTTACGCCTCCTTCTTCTCCTGCTTGAGCGTCGACACTTTCCGTTTTTTCTTTTCACTGAGGACTTCACGGCGTTTTTGTAATCTCTTTTTGATATTGCGTATACGCCCAATCTCTTTTTCTTCGAGATCGACATCCGCATTTTCTATCACTTCACCCACACGGACTTCGAGCATTTCGGACTTTTTCATCGCGAGAATCTGTGATGGGAATACACTCCGATGTCCCGTGATCAAAAAACTGATGACCGCACTGAGCGCGGCGTAATGGGCGATCTCGAGTCCGAAAAGTTCCACTGCCATGATTGTTGCGGCAATAGGCGCGTTCGTGGCACCCGCCAGGACACTGACAAAACCGAGTGCCGCGAAAAGTGTAACATGGCTGTCGCCGATAATCTGTGCGAACGACATCCCGCTGGTTGCCCCGATATAGAAAAGTGGCGTAATGATCCCTCCGCTTCCACCGACCCCGAGTGTGATAGAGGTGAAGATCGTTTTAAGTATGAAGGCGTACCACGGAATATCGGCCGGAATGTAGGGATGTGGTGTCAAAACATCTTTGATGGTCCCCAAACCGAGACCAAGATACATTTCACCGAAAACCAGCGTCAGAAGAACGAGCACGGCACCGCCGAGAAGTGCGACGAGATAGGGATGCAGGGAGAGTTTTTTGATGAAATGGTGGGTCATGTTCATCACCGTGACGATCAGATCCGAAACGATACCGAAAAAGATGCCGGCCGCCACCACCTTCAGGATGAGAGGCAGATCGAGTGTCACGGACTGAAAGAAGTGGATGTCGAAATAGGTGTATTCGATGCCCAGAAACTGTGCCGTCGTGAAAGCGGCGAATCCGGCGATGAAGGATGGCAGCAGCACATCGTAGAGGATGACACCGATGATCAGCACTTCGACCCCAAATATCGCACCGGCGATCGGTGTGCCGAAAACGGAGGCGAATCCGGCACTGATTCCGCAGATGACCAGCTTTTTTCTATCCTCCTTGGAAAACCCGAGTATATCCGAAAGCAGCGAAGCGGTCCCCGCACCGATCTGTGCACCCGGTCCCTCTTTACCGACCGACCCTCCGGCAAAGAGTGTCAGGACTGTCGCGAAGAGTTTCACAGGGATTACCGCCAAATCGATCTTTCCATGTTTTTTGTGTACCGCTTCGATCACCTTTTCGGTGCCGTGCCCTTCGGCATTGGGCGCGAAAGTGCGGATCAGAAAAACGGTCAGAAAAAGAGCCAGGGGCAGCAGATAGAAGTAGGGAAAAGGCAGATCCGCACGGTTTTGTTCCCCGACGATCAATATCTTCAAAAAGAGGGTTACGATCGCACCGATGACGATGCCGATTACGGATGAGAGTACGACCCATTTGGCCACACTCAGAAATATCGCCATCTGCTCGGTCAGATGTTTGCGGATCATACGCATATTTTTTTACGGCTCCTCATTCCGACAGGAGTTTCGTTCTTTTAGCCATCGACGTGAAGCTCTCCTCTATATTTTCCGGATCGAAATAGATCGACTCGGAGGGGAAGGCGAAATCGAGATGATATTTTTCGAGAATTTCCCAAATTTTCAGCATCACATCCTGTTTGACTTCCAGCCACTCCTGCCAGACGACGCTTTTACTGAAACAGTAGACCAAAATGTTGATGGAAGAGTCGGCGAACTCGTCCAGAAAGACCAGCAGGGTCGTTTTGACGCCATATTTGTCTTCGAGCGAAAGCAGCTTCTTTTCGCGGCGGGAGCGTCTTTGGAAAATCTTTTTGCCGTCGACTTTTTTGGAGGAGGCGATGCCGGGATGCTCCGAAAGCATCTTTTCGATCTCTTTGACCGCGGCCATGAGGTCCTCGCGCTTCGAGTCGTAGGTGACACCGATCACCATTTTGATGCGGCGTCCCACGGTCCGTTTGCTCCAGTTTTTCAGAGGATTGTTGGCCAGCGTGGCGTTGGGCACCGTGATCATCGCGTTGTCGAATGTCCTGATCATCGTACTGATGAAGCCGATCTCCACGACCGTGCCTTCCACATCGGGGGTTTCGATCCAGTCTCCCTGACTGAAAGAGTTGTCGAAGATGATCTTCAGTAGGCCGAAAAAGTTGCTGAGCGTATTCTGCGCCGCCAGTGCCACCGCCAGACCGCCGATCCCCAGGGAGGCGACGACACCGGTGATGTTGACTCCCATACGCACCAGCAGCATCGAAATGGCGATGATGACGATGATCGCCTTGACGATGGAGATGATCAGATTGATCAGCTCCTGTCTGAGCTGTTTGTTTTTGAG
>NZ_JAOZOZ010000008.1:5524-9864 GCF_029933015.1 Hydrogenimonas sp.
ACTTCGTGGTACTCCTCTTCGATCTTCTTCTTCAGAAAGTTGTAGAGTTTGAAGTAGAAAAAGTAGGAGGATCCCCAGGCGACGATCATGATGAGGATGAAGATGATGAGCCGCCCCATATCGGTGTGGATATGGCGAAGATCGGTATTGATTTTGGCGAAGGCTTCGACCGAATTGATCCTGTCGATGATTTCGTCGAGTTTAAAGATCGACATGATGGACCGGTAGTGGAGCATCGAGGGATTGGTCGCCACATATTCGAGAAACTCACTGAAAAAGAGATAGTGCATCCTCAGTTTTTCGTAATTCTGGACGATTTGCCGGGATATTTTGTCGTCACTCTTTTTCGCTTCGATATAGGCTTTCGTGTATTTCCCCGAATCGATCGACTGGAGCCACTCGCTGTACTCCTTGAACATCTTCATAAGATCGCCACTGCTCATGTCGGTCCATTTCGTCGCCAGCTCGACGAAGAAATCGTAGATATGTCTGCGGGCATCGAGCTCGAGCAGCGCGATTTCGTCGCGTGTGACGGCAAGATTGTATCCGTACTGCTTGTTGACGGCGATGCGCGTTCTGAGTTTCGAACGAATCTGCTCCGATTTGAGGGGATTGTAGAAAGGGTTGTTCGGATTGTTCACTTCGTAGGGGCGCTCCTTCATGAGTCCCAGTAGAAGATTGAATTTGGCGATCTTCGCATCGGCCAGATTGGAAAGGTCGTCGCTCTTTCTCTCCGTCTTGACCTTCTTTTCAGTGGTTTCGCTCTTTTTCGCCCCTTCGACGATCAGATTTTTCGCACCCACCGTCACCTTCGCGGAAGCGGTTGCATTGGCCTCTTTCGGCGTGATGATCGTCTCTGCCTCCGTTTTGGGAACCGTGTAGAAACGTTTTTCGACATCGATCAGCGTTTCCCAGAAAGTCATGGCGGCGAAAAGAATGGTCGATGCCGCAAGAAGAAGCAGAGCTCTTTTCATCATTCTCTCCTAATCGAAAATGACCGTTTTGTTGGCATAGACGAAAATCTTGTCCTCCAGCGCCAGTTTCAGAGCCTTCGCCAGTACGATCTTCTCCACATCCCGTCCGGCGTTGCGCATCTGACGCCAATCCATCGTATGATCGATCGGAATCACATCCTGGGCGATGATGGGGCCTTCGTCGAGGTTGTTGTTGACGAAGTGGGCCGTCGCTCCGATGATTTTGACACCCCGGTCGTAGGCCTGTTTGTAGGGATTGGCCCCGATGAAGGCGGGAAGGAAGGAGTGGTGGATGTTGATGATCCGCTCGTCGTAACGGGAAACGAATTCGGGTGTCAGGATGCGCATATATTTGGCCAGTACGATATAGTCGATCTCTCCGAATTTTTCAAGCTCCGCCATGATCTTCTCCTCGTGCTCGGCCCGCTGCAGCCCTTCGTGACTCACATGGACGTAGGGGATTTCGAACTTCTCCACCAAAGATCGCAGCGAATCGTAGTTGGAGACGACCCCTACGATCTGGGCTTCGAGCTCTCTGGCTTCGTGTCGGATCAGGATATCTCCCAGACAGTGGCTCTCTTTGGTGGCCATCAGGACGATCCGCTTGGGTCTCGGCTCGAAGAGCCGGATGTTCGCCTTTTCGGGAAGGACCAGTTTCAGCTCCGCTTCCAGCGCCTTGGGATCGAACTTGCCGCTCACTTCGCTCCGCATGAAAAACTTGCCGTTCTGGGCATCGACGAATTCCCTGTTCTTCTCCACGTTGAGACCGAAATCGTAAAACGCTTTGCTGATTTTGTAGACGAGACCCTTTTCGTCCCGACAGTCTATCAGTACACGATAGTCGCGTGTCATAGGCAACCTTCTGAATATAGATGGGAAATGGTATGGAAAGATTATAACGCAGAGAAGGTGTCAAGGAGCTTTGGAAGGAGCCGCTGCGCCTCTTCGTATCCCGCTTCGTAGGCTTCGTCCACTTTCGCCAGATCGAAAATGTTGATCTTTTCACAGGCGGCCGGTTCGATGTAGAAATCGGTGTGTCTCCTGGAGGCTTCGATGTTGGCGGCCATCATCAGCACCAGGGCCCTGGTCGTCGTGCGGATGACGTTGTCGGGTTTTTTGGGAAGAATCGGGTTGACGTTGATACCGATGACGGGCAGACCGAACGCTTCGAGTGGTCCGGCCGGCATATTGTCCATGAAGCCTCCGTCGGCCAGCAGCATATCGCCGTATCTTACCGGAGAGAAGACCGGGACCAGCGAGGAGGAAGCCACGCAGAGATCGGCGATCGGTCCCTCGTCGAAATAGCGGATCTTTCCGGCGGCCAGATCGGTGCAGGCGACGATGAAGGGTCTGGAAAGATCCCCGATCTCCTCCGTCGTCAGAGTGTCCAGAAGCAGTTTTTTTATCCCCTCCAGCGCGAAGACACCGCCCCGCCCCGTGGAACCGAAGAGATTCCATATTTTGACTTCTTTGATAAGCTCGACGATCTCTTCGGGCGCTCTGCCGTCGCAGTAGAGCGCACCCACCAGTGCACCGCCGCTGCTGCCGCTTATCGCTTCGATCTCGAAACCGTTCTTTTCCAGTACCTCGATGATCCCCAGATGGGCCACGGCGCGTATGCCGCCCCCCGAAAGTGCCAGTGCGACCTTCACGACACCACTCCGAAGCGACGTCTGACGGCATCCAGTATCCGTCGTCTGAGTTCCTTCCCCAAAGCTTTTCCGCTGTAACCCTCTTCCAAAAGATCGGCCGGGCGGATCCCCGGATCGAACTGCCGGTCGTAGATGCCCAGTCTCACGGCACGCTCTTTCACGTCGTCGGCGTAGATGCCCAGCCACTGGCGCAGGGGAAAACGCAGCGAAAGCGCCCCCAGAAAGCGGTCGGTGATCCGGTGGGGCACCCGTTTCTGCCAGGTGAGTATCTTTTTGTAGACATTGGGGGTATGGATCGCTTCACACAGTTTCAGGGCCGAGCGGTGCAGGTCGGTCGAGAGGACGAAGAGAAAATAGTAGGGACGCATCGAGGCATCCTCCAGCCGACGCGCTTTCTGCATATGGCGGGCCATCCGGAAAAACTCTCTTCTGCCGATCTCCAATCCCAAAATCTTCTCGGAGATTTTCAGATCGATCATCGCGAAGAGTCCGTAATGCAGCCAGGGGGCGTTGAACATCTTTTCGAACTCCCAGAAGATGCGCTCGGGCGTCAGATCGCCCAGATCCATCCGGCACATCAGATCCCGGCTCGCGGCTTCGATGCGGAATTTCAGACGGGCCGAAAACTGCATGGCCCGCAACACGCGCAGGGAATCCTCCGTGAACTTCTTTGGATCGACGACACGGATGAGCCGCTTTTGGATATCTTTCAGACCGCCCCAGTGATCGACGATCTCGCCGCTTCGCAGATCGAGCATCAGGGCGTTCATCGTAAAATCCCTGCGGCGGCTCGCCTCTTTCGTGTCTTTTGCCAGTTCCACCGCGAAACCCCGGTGCCCCTCACCCACTTTCCTCTCGATACGCGGCAGCGCGATATCCAGATGTCCGTATTTGTAGACGAAGAAGCTCTTTCCGACCCCCTTGGCGCCGAGCCGACGCATCGCGGCATCGAAACTCTCAGGATCGATGCCGAAACACTCGATATCGAGATCGTAGATCTCCCGTCCCATCACCATGTCGCGTACGGCGCCGCCGACGAGATAGAGTCTCACTTCGGGATAGTGTTTGTGGAAAAAGTCCAAAACGTAGTCGAGCTCTTTTCGCAGAGGATCGGGGAGTTGCGGTTTCACGATTTTTTGAGCGTCTCGATACGCTCGTCGAGTGTCGCCAGGAGGTATTCGAGAAAGTTGAGCGTCAGGTCGATCTTCGCTTCGATCCGGCTGTTGTTGGGCGACTGGAACCCCTCGAAAAGGACCAGGATCCTCTCTCGCATATGCTCCAGGAACTCCCGCTCCTCTTCGACGAAACTCTCCTCCTCTTGCATCAAGATATCGGAAGGCGCCTCTTTCGAAAGAACCTGACGGGAGATCTCTTCCTTCATCTCCCTGACGCTTTTGGAAGCGAGGGAGGTTTTGAGTTTTTTCGCATCGGTCTCGTCGCCCAGTTCGGCGATCGTGGAGAGTATGACATCTTTGAGTTCCATCGTCTGCCTTTAGAGTCTCGATAGCCAGCGTTCGAATTCGGCGAATTCGGCGTCGCTGTCCATTTCGACGAAAAATTTCTTCATCGTCTCGTTGACGCCGGGAAAGTGGCGGCGCACACCCGAAAGCCTGTGGATGGCGGCACGCGCTTCACCGTTTTGGGGATCCTTTTTCAAGATCTCCTTGTAGATCTCCAGCGCTTCGCTTTTGAGCCCCTGAAGTTCGTAGATCTG
>NZ_JAOZOZ010000008.1:9964-16857 GCF_029933015.1 Hydrogenimonas sp.
TCTCCTTGTAGATCTCCAGCGCTTCGCTTTTGAGCCCCTGAAGTTCGTAGATCTGGGCCAAAGTAAGCGTTTTCACCACACCGACCTTTCGGTGCGGTGAAAACGCGCCATTGGTAATTGGTAATTGGTTACTGGGGATCGGCTTCGCCGATCATCTAAAAATGAAAGGAGCGAAGCGACATTCCGCATCTTTTCATTTTTCATTATTCATTTTTCACTTACTTGCGTAGTTGGCGATGATCGAGCCGATTTCGCTGGTCGAACAGACCTCTTTGGCGTCGAACGCGCTCAGATCCTGGGTTCTGTATCCCTCTTTCAGCGCCTGTTTGATCGCGTTTTCGATCCGTTCGGCGGCCGACTCCTCGCCCAGGGCGTAACGGAGCATCATCGCGGCGCTGGCGATCGTGGCGATCGGGTTGGCGATACCCTGGCCGGCGATGTCGGGCGCGGAGCCGTGAATAGGCTCGTAGAGGCCGTATTTCTCACCGATGGAAGCGGAAGGCAGCAGGCCGATGGAGCCGCTGAGCATGCTCGCCTCGTCGCTGAGAATGTCTCCGAAGATGTTACCGGTGAGAATGACGTCGAACTGCTTGGGATCGCGCACCAGCTGCATCGCCGCGTTGTCGACGTACATGTGCGTCAGCGTCACTTCCGGATACTCTTTGGCCACTTCCTCGACCGTATCGCGCCAGAGCTGGCTGACATCCAGCACGTTGGCCTTGTCGACGGAGCAGACCCGCTTGGAACGCTTCATCGCGATTTCGAAAGCCTTTTTGGCGATGCGGACGATTTCGGGTTTCGTATAGACCATCGTGTTGAACGCTTTTTTCCCGTCGTTGCCTCTGGGTTGGCCGAAATAGATACCGCCGATCAGTTCGCGGACAACCATCAGGTCGACCCCCTGGATAACGGAGGGTTTGAGCGTCGAGGCGTTGACCAGTTCGTCGTAGACCATCACGGGTCGGAGATTGGCGAAGACTTCCAGCTCTTTGCGCAGTTTCAGCAGACCCGTTTCGGGGCGCTTTTCACGGGGGAGGCTGTCCCACTTCTCGCCGCCGATGGCTCCGAAGAGAACCGCGTCGGCCTGCTTGACGCCTTCGAGGGTCTCCTTGGGCGCCGGATCGCCCGTCGCGTCGATCGCCGCGCCACCTAGCAGGTACTCTTCGTACTTCAGTTCGATCCCCTCCGCATAACTGACGGCATCGAGAACCTTGACCGCCTCCTCGATGATCTCCGGCCCGATGCCGTCGCCCTTGATGAGCGCTATTTTGTAGCTTCGCATTACGCCTGCTCCTTTTTGAGCATTTCCGCCTTGGCGTAGTTGATCAGCCCGCCGCACGCCAGCAGCTCCTGCATGAATTCGGGGATCGGCTGGAATTTGTAGGTGACCTTCTTGTTCAGATCGACGATGTCCCCTTTGTCCATTTCGATGGAGATCAGATCGCCTTCGTTGATTTTGTCGGTCTCTTTCAGTTCGAAGATGGGCAGACCCATGTTGAAGGCGTTTCGATAGAAGATACGCGCGAAACTCTTCGCGACGACGGCGGAGACACCCGCCGCTTTCAGGGCGATCGGCGCATGCTCGCGGCTGCTCCCGCATCCGAAGTTTTCGCCCGCGACGATGATGTCGCCCGGCTGCATCTTCTTCACGAAATCGGGGTCGGCGTCCTCCATGACATGCTTGGCCAGTTCATGGGGATCGGACGTGTTGAGATAGCGCGCCGCGATAATCAGATCGGTGTCGATATTGTCACCGAATTTCCAGACTTTTCCGGTAATGACGTTCATCAGATTCCTTTGGGAAAATGGTCCTGAGACCTTGAAATTTACGCGGATTATAGCAAAAGGGGCGGGTCAAAAAGATTAAGCGAGGTTTTTAGTGCTGTGTCGACGCTAATACGTAGAGGCCGATGTGAGAGTGAGAAAGCGTGAAGTTACCGGAAAAATCTCGCTCACGCTCTCACGCTCTCACCTTCATATGTCAGCGCTTGAGGTTGTTGACGATCTGCAGCATCTCGTCGCTGGTCGTGATCGCCTTGGAGTTGGCTTCGTAGGCCCGCTGTCCGGTGATCAGGTCGGTCATCTCCTCGACGAGCTGGACGTTGCTCATCTCGACGAATCCCTGGCGTATCTGCCCCAGCCCGTCGACACCGGGGACGCTTTCGATCGGATCGCCGGAGGCGGAAGTGTTGATGTAAAGATTGTCCCCCAGAGAGTGCAGACCCGCCGGGTTGATGAAGTTGGTCAGCTGGATCTGGCCGATGTCTGTCGCCTCCTGCTGGCCCGCCTGGAGCACCGAGACGGTCCCGTCCGTTCCGATCGAGATGGCCACGGCATCCTCGGGAATCACGATCTCGGGCGAGAGCGTATAGCCGTCGGAGTTGACGATCGTACCGGTTTCGTCCAGTTTGAAGGCGCCGTTTCGGGTATAGACTTCGGTACCGTCGGGCATGATGATCTTGAAAAAGCCGTTGCCCGTGATCGCCAGGTCGAGATTGTTGCCGGTCTCCTTGAAGTTGCCCTGGGAGAACTGCTTGACGATGGCCGTGGGCCGCACACCCAGTCCCACGGAGATACCCGTGGGCGATTTGGTCGTTTCGCTGGTCGAGGTTCCGGCGTATTCCGCCGTCTGGTACATCAGATCGGCGAACTCCGCCCGCTGCTTCTTGTAGCCGATCGTATTGACGTTGGCGATATTGTTCGATGTGGTGTCGATCTGAATCTGCTGGGCCACCATTCCCGTAGCCGCAGTATAGAGTGCTCTTATCATCCATTCTCTCCTTCGTTACGCTCTGACCGACGCGAGTTTGTTGACGGCGTCGTTGTTCATGTCGTCCATCTGGGTATTCATCGCTTTTTGATACATTTCGACCAGACGGTTGGTCTCGATCAGTGCCGTCATTTCACGGATCGGATTGACGTTGCTTTTTTCGATCATGTACTGATAGACCTGGTTCGTCTCGGTCACGACGTTCATCTCGTTTTCCAGCGATTTTCCCGGCATTTTGAAATAGTTGTCGCCTTCGGCTTCGAGATCCTGCAGATTGTCGATCCGTACCACCATCAGATCGTCCACATAGCCCGGCGTATCCATCGCCGTCTTGTCCATATACTCGATCCGTCCGCTTTTGCCGACGCTGATGCTGACGGCATCGAAGGGGATGGTGATCGCCTGGCGGTTCTGGAAGTAGTGCTGTGAAAGCACCTTGAAGCCGTCACGGGTCACCAGTTCGCCATCTTCGTTGAGTCTGAAAGAGCCGTCGCGCGTAAGTCTGATGCCCGAGGGCGTATCCACGGCGAAGAAGAGATTCTTCTCGCCCAGTGCAAGATCGAGGGGATTGCCGGTATGGGCCATCGCACCCATCGTAAAATCGGTGTAGCGCCCGACGATCCTGGGAACCCGGTTGACGGAACGGTTCAGAAACTTCGCACCCTCTTTCGTATGGTTCGCCAGCGGCATCTCGTCGCGTCTTTCCTGAAAAATACGCATGAAATCACCGATGACGACATCGTTGCCCTTGTAGCCGTTGGTTCTGACATTCGCGAGATTCTGGCTGATCTGATCGAGACGGTTGAACTGCGTCACCATTCCACCGGTGACGGTATAGAATCCGCTCTGCATAGTGCTCCTTCCGCATCTTCGTTGACGAGTTCCAAGCAACAAACGTTCCAAACTCTCTTTCAGGGTCAAGACGATTAATTTTCCGTTAGAATTGACGATCATACTCCGACATCAAGGAATTTTTACGTTTTTTTCGATATAATCCGACTTACTCTCACGAACACGAAGGAGCCCTCCTTAATGACTGCAAAAGAGCTAAATCAGGCACTTGAAAAACTTTTCGAAGAGCACAAAAACGAAAAATATATCACCTTCGAGAAAATCGTACAGCTTTTCGAAAAACAGCCGACCCTCGCCCAGGCGAAGAACATTCTGAAACTCGCCAAAAAACACAATATCAAAATCATCACATCCAGCGAACGCGCCATGCTTCTGAACATCGAAGAGGCGGAGAAACGGGAGTCGGACCGGCAGAAACTGAGCGACGAGTCGCTCGAGGAGGAGTTCGATTTCACCCGTGAAAAAGAGCTGCTCGAATGGTCGCGCAGCGATTCGCCGGTACGGATGTATCTGCGTGAAATGGGGCAGATCCCGCTGCTGACGAAAGAGGAGGAGATCGAAATCTCCAAAAAGATCGAGATGGGAGAGGACATCATCCTCGACGCCATCTGCTCGGTCCCCTACCTGATCGATTTCATTCTCGACTACAAAGAGCCGCTGATCAACCGCGAGCGCCGCGTCAAGGAGCTTTTCAAGAGTTTCGAAGAGTCCGACAGCGACGACGACGTCGAGACCGACGAGGCGAAGAAGAAGAGCTCCAAAGACGACAAGCGCGTCAAGAAGGTCATAGAGACTTTCAAAGCGCTCGAAAAAGCGAAAAAGGATTGGCTCAAAACCCAACAGAAGCAGCCGCCGGAAGATGCCAGCGAAGAGGAGAAGTTCCACTACGCCCTGGTTCTGGCTTTCAAAAAGAAGGTCCTCAAAGACCGGCTTCTGGATCTGGGCCCCACCTCCAAGCTGATCAACGAACTGGTCAAAGCGATGGAGACGGCGCTCAAGAGCGACGAAGGATTCGAAAAGGAGCTCAAGCGTCTCGAATACCGCCTGCCTCTTTTCAACGAGCAGCTCAGGGCCAACCACCAGAAGATCCTCGACAACATCGTCAACATGTCCAAAGAGGAGATCGCCGCCGCCGTACCCGAAGCGACGATGGTCAGCACCTACCTGCAGATCAAGAAACTCTTCCAGACCAAAGAGGCTTCCAAGGACAGCTTCAACCTCGATCCCGAAAAGCTGCAGGAGATCCTGGAGCAGATCAAACGGGGCAAGAAGATCTCCGAAGAGGCCAAGACACGCATGGCCAAGTCCAACCTGCGTCTGGTGGTCTCCATCGCCAAACGCTACACCAACCGCGGCCTGCCTTTTTTGGATCTGATCCAGGAGGGGAACATCGGTCTGATGAAAGCGGTGGACAAGTTCGAGTACAAAAAGGGATACAAATTCTCGACCTACGCGACATGGTGGATCCGACAGGCGATCAGCCGGGCCATCGCCGACCAGGCCCGCACGATCCGCATCCCGATCCACATGATCGAGACGATCAACCGCATCAACAAGATCATGCGCAAACACCTCCAGGAGACCGGCAAGGAGCCCGATGTCGAGACGATCGCCAAAGAGGTGGGCCTCACCGTCGACAAGGTCAAAAACGTCATCAAGATCACGAAAGAACCC
Source organism: Hydrogenimonas sp. (assembly GCF_029933015.1). Taxonomy (GTDB): domain Bacteria; phylum Campylobacterota; class Campylobacteria; order Campylobacterales; family Hydrogenimonadaceae; genus Hydrogenimonas. The sequence continues at coordinate 15,261 of NZ_JAOZOZ010000008.1, forward strand.
GTCAGCCTCGAAGCCCCTGTCGGCAGCGAAGAGGATGGACGTTTCGGCGACTTCATCGAGGACAAGAGCAGCGCCAGCCCCGTCGAGTCGGTGATGAAAGAGGACCTCAAAGAGCAGATCGACGACGTCCTCGACCAGCTCAACGAACGTGAAAAGGCGGTCATCTGCATGCGATTCGGCCTGATGGACGACGAGAGCGACCGCACACTCGAAGAGATCGGCAAGGCGCTCAACGTCACCCGCGAGCGTGTCCGCCAGATCGAAAGCAGCGCGATCAAGAAGCTCAAACACCCGAAGGTGGGACGGAAGCTGAAGAACTACATCGAGGAGTGACTCCTCGATGTAGTTCTCAATGGAGAATTGAAAATTGAGAATTGAGAATGCAGGAAAACGCGCTTCGCGCTTTTATTTTTTTAATGATAAGGCTGCTTTGCAGCCATCCGACATTCTTCATTCTTCATTCAAAAAATCCAGAAGCATAGCGAATGGATCACCCGTTGAGCATAGCGAAACAGAGCGAAGCGCCGGGCCCGCTGCCGAAGCGGACTCAGCGTCAGCGTAGGTCGTCGGGCTTTGCCTGGCGACCGTGATCCAGGAGTGAAACGGATGGACTTCTATGAAAAGTGGCTGGAGTACGACTACAACCCCTGGATCCTCTTCGATACCAACGGCAAAGTGGTCACTCTCAACCAGGAAGCGCAGTTTCTTCTGGCGGAGGTGACACCCCACGAAATCTTCGAACTGGCCGTCAGTTACGCCAACCGGTCCTACGGCTTCAAAACGACGATGTTGGATCTGGAGTACGGCAAGTACGAATTTTTCGGCATCATGGTCGGGTACGAGGACAACGACGCCATCGCCATACGCCTCTACCGCAAACCGCCCGAGCGCATCGCCGAACCCCATATCCATCCGCTGGGCCATCACAATATCTACACCCTCATCGATCTGGCCGTCAGTACCGCCTCCATCAGCCGACAAAACGGCTTCACGACACTGCTCGACCCCGCTTTTCCCGATATCCGGATCGATCCCGAAGTCTTTATCCAGCTTCTGTCACAGATATTCGACTGCTTCGAAGACAGCTCGGAGATAAAAATTTCACTATCGCTCAAAACCGGAGAGACGATCAGGTTCGAAGAGAAACGCTATCCGATTTTCCGGCTCTCCATACAAGGCGATCCCAAAGAGTCATGCCCCATACAGAGGATCAAGGATCTCGCCCACCGCATGAACGGATACATTTCACGGAAAAAAGACCAGCTGACCCTGGAAGCCCCGCTGATCATGTAGGACCCGCTTCACCCAACCACCCTTCTCACTATTTACCGTTCACTGTTCACCGTTCACCAAAATAGAGCGTACCCGCCACCACGAGAGGGGCGAGTCCCGCACCGGCGAGATAAAGAAGCGGATCGAAAAGATCGCTGCGTATCAGAGCGTAGACACCGGCGACCAACAGGAGGTAGGCGACTATACGATAAAGGGAAATCGCGGGTTTCGCGGTCTTCAGAAAGCCTTTGAGGCCCCTGCGGCTCTTTTTGAGACGCCGCTTCTCCTCCGCCATGATCTCTCCGATCTCTTTGGGATTTTCGGC
>NZ_JAOZOZ010000008.1:16957-24057 GCF_029933015.1 Hydrogenimonas sp.
GGGATTTTCGGCTTCACTCTCCTCTTCCCAGAGGCCGTATCGGTCGTCGATCGCCTCCACCAAATCGGGCAGATCGTGATGCGGCGTGGAGGTTTCGGCACCCGATACCATCTGCCAGTAGCCCAGGGAGGAAGCCGCGAGAACCACCGCCGCGCTGAAAAAACCCGTGATGAAGTTCAGCAGCGAGTCTTCTCCCCATATCAGATAGACCGCCAGGCTCCCGGCCGTCGCGGCCAGAAAGAGCGCGAAAACGACTTTACGCATCGTCCTCTTCGTCGTCGTTTTGGCTGTAGTTTTTGTAGCGGGGATCGTTTTTGTACTCGTCGAAGGCTTTGACCTGTTTTTTGTAGGCTTTGTAGACGTTGAGGATCGCGCCTGCCACGCCCCAGAAGACGCCGAGCCAGAAGAGCCACTCGTAGCCGAAGAGATTGCGCATCCAGTATCCAAGAGCGATACCGATGAGCACGGCCACGACCATCGAAATCCCCAGAGAGAGGTCGTAGGCCCCTTCGACGACCTTTTTGACTTTCGGCTTCTCCCCGGTGGATCTCTCCTGTTCGCCCATCAGAGCGCTCCCATCACTTCATGGGCGTTGCGGATCGTCTCGTCGATCATCACGTCGGTCGTCTTGGAGCAGATGAATCCCGTCTCGAACTGGCTGCATGCGAAGTAGAATCCGCGATCCAGCATGGCCCGGTGGAACTTCGCGAAACGCTCCGTATCGCTCGCGAGGGCGTCGTCGAAGTTTCTGACCGGTCTGTCGTTGAAGAAAAATCCGAACATGCTGCCCCGCACGTCGATCTGCAGCGGGATCTCATGGGCATCCGCCGCCGCTTTGAGACCCTCGACCAGACGTCGCGCACGCATCTCCAGGATTTCGTAGAGCGCCAGATCCGCTTTGAGTTGCCGCACCTGCGCCAGACCCGCCGCCATCGCCACCGGGTTGCCGCTGAGGGTACCCGCCTGGTAGACCGGGCCTTCGGGGCTGAGTTTGGCCATGATGTCGGCACGGCCGCCGAAAGCGCCCACCGGCATACCGCCGCCGATCACTTTGCCCAGCGTCACCAGATCGGGCTTCACGTCGGTCAGCCCCTGCGCTCCCGTCAAAGAGGCGCGGAAACCGCTCATCACTTCGTCGAAGATGAGCAGCGTGCCGTGCTCGTCGCAAAGTGTGCGCAGATCTCGCAAAAAAGCTTCCTCGGCCGGCACCAGTCCCATATTGCCGGCGATCGGCTCGATGACGACACAGGCGATTTCATCGCTGGCTTCGAAACAGGCTTTGACGCTTTCGATGTCGTTGTAGTCGGCCAGAAGCGTATGTTTGGCGAAATCCTCCGGAACGCCCGGAGAGTTGGGGGCGCCGAATGTCGCGGCACCGCTGCCCGCCTGCACCAGCAGGGAGTCGCTGTGCCCGTGGTAGCACCCTTTGAACTTGACGATATCGTCCCGTCCGGTGAATCCGCGTGCCAGACGGATGGCGCTCATCACCGCCTCGGTCCCGCTGTTGACGAAACGGACCTTGTCGATGGCGGGAAAGAGCGTGACGATCTCTTCGGCCAGCTCCGTCTCCAGCAGTGTCGGCGCGCCGAAACTGAGCCCCTTCCGGGCTGTCTCGATGACGGCCGCCTCGACGGTCGGATCGCAGTGACCGAAAATCAGCGGTCCCCAGCTCTGTACGTAATCGACATAGCGGTTGCCGTCGATATCGATCAGATATCCCCCCTCTCCTCTTTCGATGAAAGGCGGCGTCCCGCCGACGCTTCCGAATGCCCGAACCGGGGAGTCGACGCCTCCCGGAATCACCTTCTTCGCCGCTTCGTAGGCTTCGATACTCTTTGTATGTTTCACGTTCCCATCCTCAGCTTGATATTTTGGCCTGATTATAGGCAAAAAGCGGTTAATAAAGTATAATACGCCAAAAAACGGGGCCTGGATTGAATCGACGCAAACTTCTCTCGCTGCTGTTGTCGCTGTTGATTCACCTGGCCCTGCTCTCTCTCTTTTTCCTCTTCGCCCACCGCGCCCAGAAGGAGCTGACCTCATCGGGTGCCAAACGGGTGGAACTCTCTTTGAGCGATTTCGTAACACCCCCGCCATCGAAACCCAAAAAAGCGCCTATTCCACCCTCCAGACCCGCGCCCGAAAGCAAGCCCGTGCCACCTGCGCCAAAACCGCAGCCAAAACCCGAAAAACAGGAAGCCAAAAAAACACCGCAGCCCGAACCTGTGGAAAAACCGAGGCCTAAACGGGAAGAGCCGGCCCCCAAACCGAAACCAAAACCAAAACCAAAACCGAAGCCAAAGTCCAAACCGGCAACCAAACCCCACATCGCAAAAAAACCGGCTCCTTCGCCCCAACCCAGACCGAAACCCCTGCCGAAACCGATACCCAAAAAACCCGAATCCGCCGAGTCGGCCCTGGCCGGAGCGCTGGGAGCCCCGGCGATGCCCCAGCCGAAAAACCTTCCCAAACCACCCTCCATCGAGCAGATCGACAACACGATGTCGGACCGGGAATTCCACGCTCTGTACAAGGACGAGTTCGACCACTTCACACCGAACCAGAAAAAGTTCATCAAAAACAACCTCAACCGCATCCAGGCGATCACACAGCACTACCTGACGATGCGCGGCTACCCGCCGTTCGCCGCCCAGCAGCGGATGCAGGGGGTCAACGTCGTCGAGTTCTATCTCCACCCCAACGGCGACATCACCGATCTGAAAGTGATCGCCTCATCCGGTTTCGGCGTGCTCGACGACAACTCTCTGGACACGATCAAAACCGCCTACAAAGACTACCCCAGGCCCAAAGAGACGACGAAGATCCGCTTCTATATCCATTACCGGATCTATTGAGCGGAGTGGCCGTAGATCATCTCCTTGACTTTGACCGGCTGCTTTTCGTACCGTTTTCGTGTCTGCCGTGAAAACTCCCTCAGCGCCAGCGCCAGATGCGATTTGAGCTCCTTTTTCACGCTCTCTTTCTCCTCGTCGATCGCGGTGACGATCTCCTTTCTGAAATCGTCACGGGTCAGCATTTCGTCGGCTTTGATCACCACGGCGTCGGTGGCGAACCAGGCGGCCGTGGCCAGAACGGGAGAGCAGATCCAGACGAAGGGACCGCACAGCACGCCGCTCGCGGCGCCCGTCTCGGCGGCAGCCGCCTTCGTCGCCGTCTTCGCCGTCACTTTTGCCGCCAGCTTCGTTCCGACCTTCGCCAGAAATTTCGCCGTCAGTTTGGGGATCACACGCGCGGCCAGCTTGGCGCCTCCCACGACGCCGATGAACGCGGCGGCCGTCACTGTAATATTTCCGGCCACATCCCGCTCGATCGCTTCGTAGACCTTGCTGTTGAGCGAGAGATCGACCCCTTCGACGGCCGATTCGCCGATGAACCTGCCATGGCTTTCAAGAAGCTTCCCAAAACGTCTCTCCACGCCTGAAAGCTCTTCGGCGAATCGTCTTTCGAAATCTTTCCCGAAAAGTCTCTCCCTGACGATCGAGTCGATTCTATCTGCCGCGGCATACCCCAGTTCCGCATACTCCCCGACGATGGAGTAGTGGTAGTCCAGAAAATCGTCCACCCGGGCGTAGACCGGAGCGAAGATCCTCTCCACCGCCGCATCCACCGTGGCGTTCGCCTCCGCCTCCTTCATCTGCAGATCCCTCGCTATGGCGGGTTTGGCCTTTTCGAGATTCTCTTTGAAAAGCGCCTTTTCGGCGATCTCGATGATCGGGGCTTTGGGTCGCTTCGCTTCGGGATGGCGGGCGGTGTTGATCATGGCAAGAAGTGTGACGACGGCGAAGGGAACCAGAAAAAAGAGTATCGTTCCCCAGAAGTATCTCTCCCCTGCACCCATCTCCTTCCAAGAAAAGAGCGTGCGAAACGTCCCTCTTTTTTCTCTCATCTCAATCCTCTTTCGCGCATATACACCACCTGGGCGATGAAACGGTTGATGCCCAGTACCGCCATGCTGTTGTAAAGAAGAAAGAGTATCCAGCTTCCCAGACGCAAAAGATCGCTTCCTACCATCTCGGACTCCTTCGTCATGAACCACCACGACACCGCTTCGATCTCCCGATGAAAACGGAGCGCCGTATCGCTCGGGCCGCATGCCGAACCGATGCTGTTGGTCGCGGCCCGGATGGAAGCGTCGAGATCGGGCAGGATATAGCGTGGCACATCCCCTTCGTATGCCGCATAGAAAACGATACCGATCAGCAGAAGCGCGGTAAGATTGATGGCCCACTCTCTCGCCAGCAGTTGACGATACCCATCTTTGAAGACCCCTTCGAAAAGGCGCCCCAACCATCGGTAGAGGAGCGTCACCGCGACAACATGAAGGATGAGATAGGCCAATACACCCCACGGCAGGTCGACGACCGCCAGAAACGCCGACAGCGCCATCATGAAAGAGAGAATCAGAAAAAAGATAGTGACGGCCACGGGTGAGAGAAGGAGCTTCGCCACGATCGACCCGTGCTGCAGATAGCACCGCTTCAGGCAGCGGCGCTCGAACATCTTCAGATCGATGAAACTCGAAGCGATCACGCCCCAGAAGAGAAAAAAGAGCAGTGTCGCGTAGCAGCCGTACGGATAGGCGACATACCACCCCCCGAGTACGACCGCCACGGCTGCGAGGGTCATCGTCACCGTCCTGAGAAACTCCACGGCAGCGGTTTCCTACCCTCTATCCCGGACCATGCGCAGCAGATTTTTGGCGTTTTTGTAGATCGGCTCGTCCACGAAACCCAGCTCCTCGTCGGCGAAACCGCTGCATTCGGGATCCGATTCGAAAAGTTCGACGACCCGCCTCGCCCACTCCAGCTCCTCTTCCGAGGGGAGAAAGATACGGTTGGCGATCTCCACCTGGGCCGGGGAGACGCACCCTTTGGCGTGGTATCCCATCTTTCTCTCCAGTAGACACCAGTTTTCGAAAGCCTCGGTGTCCCGATACTCCTGAAAGACAAAAGAGATCGGCAGCACCCCCGAAACGGAGCACTCCAGCAGAAAGCGGGTCATGATGGCGTGCATCGTCGGATTGTGCAGATGCACGATGCGCTGGGGAAGCTTCATGGAGGCCAGCAGATCCAGCACACCGAGATAACAGGCTTCGACCCTGGCGTCGACCCGCAGATCGGCCAGGTGACGCCACGCCTCTTTCGTCTCGACGGAGAGATGCACGGCGATGGAGGGATCGATCAGATCCAGCGCCTCCTCCACATCCGCGGGCGTTTCGATTTTCGGAACCCGGATCGCGTCGGGTCGGATTTCGTTGAGATAGGCGATCTCCTCTCTTCCTCCCTCTTCCAGGGGATTGATACGCACGACCGTTTTGGAACGGATCGTTTCCGCTTCCGCGAGAAATAGACCCGTCAGGCGCAGCGCCAGCGGCTTGAGCGGCGGCGCGACCCCGTCTTCGAGATTGAGGATGACGATATCGGCCTCCAGCTCGTCGAGTCTGTTCAGATGTTTCAGCCGATGGGCCGAAAGCATCAGGGCGCTTCGGATATAGGGCGGCTCGTACCGCACACGCTGCCCGCGCCCACCGCGAAGCCTCTCGATCCCCTCCAGATCGCCTCGCGCCACCAGCTCTTCCAGAACACCCAGATCTTCAAACACCATGATCACTCCCCTTTCTCACCGCGTCACACTCTCTTCTTCCCGTTCCCCGTTCCCCGTTCACTCACTATGCACCAGAAAATAGTGCAGCGCCCTGATCTCCGAATCTGTCAGAAAGTAGGTCGGCATGATCCGGTAGCGTTTGACGAGACTCTTTTTGAGCGCTTCGAGGGTGACTTTCCTTATATCCGGTCCTCTCAGCACCACCTTTTTCCCATCCTCTACATAGGAGGCGATGTAGGCGCCCTCCCCATGCTTGCCGTGACAGTGGATACAGCCGATGCCCCGCGGATTTTTGTAGAGCATCTCGCCATATTCGTACTGGGTGATGAAAGAGTCCTCTCCGAAGAGAAAGGAGCTTAAAAGGAGAACGAGCAGAACTTTCACTAACCGCCTTTTAATCATCTTTTGGATAGGATTTTATCCAAATTGTCATTAAGGTATCACAGATGCAGATAATCGACGGCAAAAAACTGGCCGCGGAGATACGCGAAGAGATAGCCAGAGAGGTCGAGGAGCTGAAAGCTTCCAGAGACATCACCCCGGGACTCGCCGTGGTTCTGGTGGGCGACGACCCGGCGAGCCACGCCTACGTCAAAATGAAAGCCAAAGCGTGCAAAGAGGCGGGTATCTACTCGATCACCCACGAAATGCCCGAATCGATCAGCCAGAGCGAGATCGAAGAGACGATTCTGATGATGAACAAAAATCCCAACATCGACGGCATTCTCGTCCAGCTTCCCCTGCCCCCGCATATCGACGCGACGAAAATCCTGGAGCTGATCGATCCGGCCAAGGACGTCGACGGCTTCCACCCCTACAACTTCGGACGGCTCATGACGGGTCTGGACAGCTTCGTCCCCTGTACGCCCCTGGGGGTCATGGAGATGCTGGAAGCCTACGGCATCGATCCCAAAGGCAAAGACGCATGCGTCGTAGGGGCGAGCAACATCGTCGGCAAACCGATGGCGGCCCTGCTGCTCAACGCCTTCGCCACCGTCGATATCTGCCATATCTACACGAAAGATCTGGCGTCACACACCCGCAAAGCCGACATCCTCGTCGTCGGCGTCGGAAAGGCGGGTCTCATCACCGAGGAGATGGTCAAGGAGGGTGCCGTCGTCATCGACATCGGTATCAACCGCCTCGAAGACGGTTCGCTGGTGGGTGACGTCGACTACGAAGCGGTCGCCCCCAAATGCAGCTATATCACACCCGTTCCGGGCGGCGTCGGCCCCATGACGATCGCGATGCTGCTGAAAAACACCGTCAAAGCGGCGAAAGAGAGAGCATGAGCGAAACATCCGTGAACGAAACCTCCGAAATGTCGGAAGCGAAAAGAAAACCGCACTGGCTCGTGCGCCTCTACCACTGGTCCAACACATGGACCGGCACCGTCGTCATCGTTCTGATGGTGATCTTTTTCGTCGCCCAGGCATTCGTCATCCCCAGCGGTTCGATGAAAAACACGCTTCTCA
>NZ_JAOZOZ010000077.1 GCF_029933015.1 Hydrogenimonas sp.
ACGGCGTCGAAGTCGAAGTGCTGTCCCTGCAGAAGCGTATAGACAAGCTCCCATTTTTTCATGGTCTTTACCACGGTGCCGCTGTATATGAGGCGAAACTTTTTCATCGTCTCGTCGAAACCGGGTGGAAGCGGCGCATCGGCGGGAATGTGGAGATTGACGGTGATGATGCCGTCGTCGCCCAGCTCTTTGAGGTGGCGCCGCAACCCTTCCTGCCAGTCATGCCCCAGCTGGTCGATCGTGACGATGGCATAGCGGTCGCTGTCGTGTTTTTCGACGGTAAATTCGGAAGTTTCCCGTGCCGGCGCCTCCGATTCGGTGGAGAATCCGATGTCGTCGAAACTCTCCAGCAGCGTCCGGGTCATCTCCAGATGCCTTGCGGGCAGATGGATCGTGACGGGGTCGAGGCCGTTGGGCGCCAGTACCGCGTAGAGCAGGCTTTCCCGGCGCACCTCGTCGGTATCGATACCGACGAACTCCGCCTGGTCGTGGACCGAAGGCTTCAGTGCCGTCGGAACGAATCTGTAGGCCTGGACGAGCTGCTGGGATTTGGTGTGGCCCGTCACCAGCTTGGCGTAGGCGACCCGGAGTCCGCCCCCGCCCTCTTTGAGATATTGCACCTGCATCCGCGAGACGCGCAGCAACGCCCTGTTTTTGCGGTATTCCGGGCGGCTCATCAGCATACCGGCCTCCGCGACGGCGTCACAGTGGGGCGAGCGGAAGTAGGCGGAGTTGACCACCACTTCTTCTGCCCGGTTCTTGGCGACGAAGGCGATGACCCGGCCCGAAGCGATCGCCTCTTCCAGCTCCTTGCGGAAGTAGAAGATCGGTTTGACATAGGTGTAGCGGTAGGTGAGATAGGTGAGTTTGACGATGTCGTAGGCGTCGGTTGGGTCGGCCAGCGTGACTTCGAGTTTTTCCTTGGCATAGGCGTCGATCGTGGCGGCGTCGACCGGGCGCGCGGCTTCGAGAGGCCTGAAACGCCGAAAGCGTTTTTCGAAGAGAAGGACCCATCCCTTGTTCCCTTCGTTTCGAAACTGAAGGGCGTCGGTCAGGGACTCGAGAAGGAAAAAGGAGAGGCCTGCCATGGAGTCTTCCGGATTTCGGCTGTCGTAGACGGGGAGATTCTCTTCGTCGACCGGCATCCCCTTGTTGCGGAAATGAAAACGCAGGCCGTTTTCGATGGGTTCGGCGTCGATTTCGAAATGCTCCCCCTTGTCGGGCTGAAGGTTGTTGACGATGAAAGCGGCCGCCTCTTCCGCCGCAAGCTCCAGCTGCTGCGCTTCCGTCTCGTCGGCACCGAAATAGCGTCCCGTTTCGGCGACGAAGGCGCGGATGATACCGATGGCGCGCAGGTCGTGGTAGGTGGAGAGGTGGGTGATCACTTTTCCTCTCCGCGAAAAAGAATGAAGAATGAAAAATGAAGAATGGAGAATGTCATCCGATGTGCTCCGTTTTGATGATTATCATCGTCAGGTCGTCGTTGGGTTCGTTGTCGCCGACGAAGGCTTCGATCTTTTCGACGATCGCCTTTTTGACGGTGACGGGATTGTCGGTGCCGGCACGGACGATGGCCCGGCTGAGGCGGTCGATGCCGAACATTTCCTGTGCGCCGTTTTCCGCTTCGGTGACGCCGTCGGTGAAGGCGACGATGAGTGCCTCCTCTTCCAGGGGAATCGTACGGTTTTCGTAGGAGGCGGCTTCGAAAACCCCGATGGGCGGTGCGAAGGAGGGTAGCGGCGAAGAGAGATGCCCGCCGCTTTTGACGATGAAGGGCGGATGTCCCGCCAGTGCGAAGGTCACTTCCCTTTTCGCGGCGTCGACGACACCCACCAGCAGAGTGGCGAACATCTGCTGCTCTCCAAGCATGCAGAGCTTTCTGTTGGTTCGTTCGATGATATGGGCGGGATCGAAACGGTCGTCGGCCGCCGCTTCGATCAGGACGCTGGAGGCCATCATGAAGAGCGACGCCGGGACCCCTTTGCCCGAGACATCCCCGATGTAGAAGAGCAGCTTCTCGCCGTCGATGCGGTAGCCCCAGAAGTCGCCGCCCACCTCTTTGGCCGGTTTCATCATGCCGCTGAGGGCGAAAGGAGGCTGCACCAGATTCTCTTTTTTAGGCAGGAAGCTCTGCTGGATCCGGCTGGCCAGTTCCAGTTCGTTGCGGACGCGCTCCTCTTTGGCGACGTTGGCTTTGAGTTGTTTCGAGACGATCAGAACCATCAGCAGGATAAGCAGCATTCCGATCAGGGTGATCACCCCCATCCGTATACGCATGCCCGTCAGGGGAGAGAAGAGGGCCTTCTGGTCGAGCATGACACCGATGATCCATGAAGTGTGGGGCACGCCCATCGTATAGAGCAGATATTCCGCATCGGCCGTTTCGATGTCGTAGATGCCGAAACTGTGCTCTTTCATCGCTTTCGCCGCTTTGGCGAGGGAAGGGGAGTGCACCTGCTTCGCATAGGATTGCAGGGTCTCTTTGAGCCGGACCTTCCTGTCGGGATGGTAGAGCATCAGCCCTTTTTTGGAGACGAGAAAGACGAAACCGTCTTCCAGCTCCGCGAGGCTATCCATCCGCCTGGCCAGCTCGTCGAGGGCGATATCGGCGGTGACGACCCCCAGAAAGGTTCCGTTGGTGTCGTAGACCGGATGGCTGTAGGTGCTCATGTAAATCTCGCCGCCTCCGGTATCGAAATAGGGCTCGCCCCAGAGTGGTTCGCCCAGATACTTCACCGATCGGTACCAATCCTGGGAGAGATAGTCGTACTGCGGCGGGATCGTGTCGATCTCGGCGATACCGTTTTGGGTCTTGTAGATGTAGTGGCAGTAGTATCCGGGCGTCACCCGGTCCGGTTCGAAAGCGACGGCCGAGCCAAAGAGCGCGTCGTCGAGTTCGACCGCCTCTTTCAGGCCTTTGAGCACTTTACGGAAACGGGAGGGGTTGGATTTGACGAGGTAAGCCGCTTCCACGGCGGGGCGGCTCGTTTTGTCCAGAAAGGCTTCGACTCCCTGGAGGATGTCGAGGTTGACGATGTGGGCGCGGCGCATCGCCGACTCCTGGAGCTCGCCGCCGACATATTTGTCGATGAGAAAGAGTGACGTCAGGAAAAAGGGGATCGTGATGACGACGATGTAGAAGACGATCTTCTTCTGGATCGAATCAAGTCTAAATCGTGATTTCAACAACGTTTTCCTTGTTTTCGTAGCGGTAGTGGAGCGACTGGACCAGTTGGGTCACGAGAAAGAGCCCCAATCCTCCGAATTCGCTCTCTTCGACCGATTTCAGAGGCCCCTTGTCGGAAACGCCGGGATTGAACTTTTCGCCCCCGTAGCGCAGTGCCATCGTCACACGCTCCCCTTCGACTCCCAGATGCAGGTCGTAGCCGTCGCTTCCGCCATGGGTCAGGAGGTTGACGACCAGCTCTTCGCAGACCAGTCTGAGTCTGTAGCAGCGGGTATCGTCCAACACGAATTCCCGACAGAAGCGCTCGATGGCGGCCATTCCCTCTTCGAGGGTTTTGTAGCGGTGCATCACACCTCTTTCATGAACGTCAGGAACCCCGAAATCTTCAGAATTTCCCTTACGTTGGGGTTGGCGCCGGTGACGAAGAGCGCCCTGTCCGCCGCCTGGGCCGCCTTGGCGCAGCGAAGCAGTACCTGAAGGCCTGCGCTGCTGATGTAGAGGAGATCCGTCAGATCGAGCAGAATATCCCTCTCGAGCCCCTTCAATGCTTCCGAAACCTTCTGCATCGCTTCCGGGGCGTTGGTGGCGTCCAGACGGCCGATGAAGCTGATGCGGAGCTTCTCCTCTTTTTTCACATCGATCATGAATTTTTCTCCTTTGCGATATTTGCGATACGCTCCTGGACCGCCTGGTCGAAAGTGGTCGCGAGGGTATCGAGCTCTTCGCATTTTTGTCGGTAGGCACTTTTTTGTCGTTCCAGGAGTCTGTGGGTGTGTCTGGCATACCAGATCATGAAAAAGACCAGGACGAGGGAGAGTGCCATGATTCCGAAGACGACGCCGTAGATGGTCTCTTTCAGCTTACGGAAGGAGTCCATCGCTTCGGCTTTGTCGATCTCGACGATGACCCCGAGATCGAGGATTTCGTCCCAGCGCCATGCCCCCAGTACCGGAGTGCCGCGATAGTTCGGGTAGCCTTCCACATCAGTGCCGTAGCGTCCGCCCACCGCCTCTTCCGCTGCCTTGGTCGGCCTTCCCCGGTGGGTGATGGAGAGGTTTAGAAAAGAGCTGGCGTTGACGGGAAGGAGGCCATTCTCTTTAAGAGCCCTTTCGAAACGGCTGCGGGAGATCATCTGCATCTGGTCGTTGATGAGATAGGTTTCACCGCTTTTGCCCATTCGGCCCTGATGGACGATGTTGAACAGAGGTGCCGGATCGATCCGCATGGCAAAAAGCGCCGGAGCCCTGCCGGTTCTGGGATCGACGATGCGCATCAGAAGATAGTAGTGCCGCAGGTGGCCCATCCGATCCTTTTCTATACGCACGGGGGAGATATGGGCGTATCCCTCTTTGAAGGCGTGTGCGATCTGCCTGCGTACCGGTGGGAAAGTGATATGTTTCCCTCTCAGTGCCGGCTCCGAGGCGCTCAGAATGGTGCCGTTTCGATCGATGATGAGAAAGCCGTCGGCCTCCCGGATCCGCCGTTTGAGTTCGAGGTAGAGGTGTCGGGAAGCTTCGGCGTCCGGGGGGACGATCGTTCCGTCCTTTTGGAGAAAATCAGCGAGAAACGGTGTCTGGTTGACGAGGTGGTTGAGATGGTGGCGCTGGGTGGCGAACCACTCGATCAGGGATCTGTGGGTGACGTCGAGTACGGTTTTGAGGGAGTGGGCGATCTCTTTTTTTCTCTCGCTGCCGCTGTTATGAAGGCTTGTGGCGGTGACGAGCAGTGCCACCGCGAAAAGCAGCGTTGCGGCGATTCCCAGCGGCATACCGAAAAATCGCGCTCCCATTTCCCGATAGTGATACCATCCTGCCAGTACCACGAGGAGCACGAGTCCTATGACGATGGCGATCGAATCGAGGGGAAGGGTTTTCAAAAAGGGGGTGCTTTTTGTCTGAAGGTTCCGCATATTCCCCTCTCCACTCCATTTGTCGTAGATCGCTTCGAAACGATCCGGGGAAATCGAGGCGAGTGTTTTGTCTAGAATGGAGAAGACGATCTCGGGTGTTTCGGGCTGCAATCCGATCCTGAGATCGATGAGGTAGTCCAGGGTGACACTCTTTTCGAGATCGCCATAGCCGCGTCGATGGATGAAATAACCGGCGGTGGCGTCGTTTTCGGCGAAATAGTCGATCTCTCCCCGGCGAAGATGGTCCAGACCGTCCGTAACGGTGGGAAATTCGATGACGATGGCTTGGGGATAGCGTCGTTTGAGGTAGGAGACGATAGCGTATCCCTTCACGACGCCGACGGTTTTGCCCCGCAGTGCGTCTGGGAGATCTCCTTCGGGTGTGGGCCGGTCGAAGCGTTTCAAAAGAACGGTTCGGATTTTGAAAAGACTTCTATGTGTGAAACGGATGAACTTTTTGCGCGCCTCAGTCGGGGTGACGGCACTGATCATCTGCACCTGTTTCGTTTTGAAGAGTCCGATCGATTCGGACCAGCTGGTCGTGGGAACCGGGAGAAAGACGATACCACTTTTTTGACCGACGATTTTGAGAATATCGGCGATCATACCGGTATGGCGGCCGATGTCGCTGCGCCATTCGAAAGGAGGCCAGTCGGGGTCGTAGACAAAACGCAGAACAGGCCGTTTCTGCAACCACGCTTTCTCCTCCGGAGTAAAAGGAAGTGTCTTGAGCGTTTCCGAAGCGGCCTCCAAAGTGCGCGGAAAAAGGGTCAAAAAGAGGATCGTGAGCAAAAAAGCGGCCGAAGCGGCCAGAAAGGTTTTGTCGTTTTTCCCGGATCGTCTCATGCGTGCGAAAGGCTCTCCCGCCTCGGACGGGAAAGCGCTCTGTTACTGGAAAAGTCCACGGGAGAAGGCGAAACCGAAAGAGGTTTTGGTGACGTTGCGGTTGTAGTCGATGAGACTCTCGCCGTAGCCGTTGAAAAACTTGAAGTACCAGAAAGTCGTTTTCGAATCGAAGAAGGGATAGCTCCAATCCAGCTGTACGGCGCCACGGTCGTGGCCGCCCTTGCCGAAGTTGTAGCGCAGAAGTGCCCCGATCTGATGTTTGTGCCACAGGTAGCTGAGAGAGATGTCCCCGTAACCCATGTAGTCGGTAATGTCCGGGTTGTCGTCCTTGTCGCTTTCGGAGTTGGGGTCGATGAGTGTGTCTCCGGCATCGGGTACACCATTGTGATTGTTGTCGTGGTAACCTCTGTAATAGTCATCCGATTTGTCGTCTTCGGGCAGCCTGTACCAGACACGGGCGGAGAGGAAGAGATTGCTCCACTGGAACATTCCTTCGAGGTAGAGGCGGTTCCAGGATCTCGATCGGAATCCCTCCTGGCCGTTGGACTGATGGATGAAACCCCACTTGGTCACTTTCAGACCTGTTTTGGCGTCGAAGTCGGCGGATGTGGGAACGGCGACGTAGAGTTCGGGCATATAGTTGGTTTCCCTGAAGGGCCCGGAGTCGGAGTAGAGCTGCCAGAAGCAGCGCTGGGTGTAGGCCGCCGTGATATATTCGTTGAAGCCGAAGAGATTGTATGTGAGGTTCTTTTTCAGACTGAACTGAAACTCCACTTCCGTCTGTTCGTCGTACTCTCCGTATTTGCCTTCCCGGCTGAAACCGGAGATGGGATCGATGGCATCGGCGATACGGTAATTTTTGTAGGCCGAAGGCTGCCTGCGATAGGGATCGTTGGCGTAGCCGATCGGCATGATGTAGTTGGCCTTGTAGGGGGTCAGACCGAAGAAGCGGCCGTTGGCCAGGTCTTCGAGAAAGGATTTGGTTTCCGGGGTGTCGGTGTCGACCTTGGCGATGGCCGCCATGCCCGCGGCACGCACGCTCTCTTCAGTAAACTGTGCCTTGAGACGTTCGGCGAACTCTTTGGAGTAGACATCCGTCCCCTTTTTCTGGGCTTCGACGGTGTAGGCATAGGTTTTGGCCGCCTCTTTGTACCAGTGGGCCGCCTTTTTGTAATCCTGCGGTACGCCCAGACCGTTTTCGTAGATGTATGCGAGCCGATACATCGCCGCCTTGTTCCCTTTTTTCGCCAGTTCCCGCAGCAGCGGCACCGCCTTGTCGAACTGTTTCGATTCGATCAGCTGGATGGCACGCTGAAAATCGGCTCCCTCTTTCGCTCCCGCCGTCGCGGTGACCGGTGCGAAAGAGAGTAGCACTGTGAAT
>NZ_JAOZOZ010000078.1 GCF_029933015.1 Hydrogenimonas sp.
ACCGGCGGAACTTTCAACAAACGGTACGACCCGGTCGCGGGCGAGCTTTTCGTGCCGGCCGACGACGCGGCGGTGGAGCGGGCCGTCGCTTCGATGGGGGCCAATCTGCAGATCCTCCTAAGCGGGGCGATCTACAAGGACAGCCTGGAGATGGACGACGCCGACCGGGACCTGCTCTGCGAGATCGTGGCGAAGGTGGCGGAGGAGCGGATCGTCGTCGTCCACGGTACCGACACGATGGACAAGAGCGCGGCGGCCCTGGCGCGATGGCTGGGGGAGGGGCACGGCAAGCGGGTCGTGCTGACGGGCGCGATGGTGCCTTTTGCCATCGATCCGGTGGAGGCGACGGCCAACCTGGCGGCGGCGGTGACGGCGACGGGGTTTCTGGAGCCCGGCGTCTACATCGCGATGCACGGGCTGGTGCTGCCCCACGATCGGATACGCAAAAACCGCGAGCTGGGACGTTTCGAGAGGGTCGAGTCGTGAACGCCGTCGTCTTTTCGACCCATCGGCAGATCCGCGACTACGTGGCGGCCCACGACGACACGCTGCTGCCCAAACTCTACACGATGGACGAGTTTCTGCGGCGGGTCGTCGTGGTGCCGGGGAGGGTCTTCGTGGACGAGGCGAGCCGGGTGCTGCATCTGTACCGGGCCATCGAGACGGTGGACATCTCGACGCTGGGGTTCGGAAAGAACTTTCTGAGTTTCGTGCGAAACTCCGACTTCGTCTTCCGCTTCTTCGAGGAGCTGCACGCCGAGCGGGTGCCGATGGCGAAGCTGCGGGAGGTGGACCTCTACGCCGATTACGAAGACCATCTGAGGGTGCTGGAGAGTATCTACGGGCGTTATCGGGATCTGCTGGAGAGCGAGGGGCTGGTGGACAGGGTGACGGTGGAGGAGTACCGGCTCTGCGACAACTTTCTCAAAGGGCTCGAGCGCATCGACATCCATGTGGAGGGGTATCTGAGCCGTTTCGAGCTGGAGGTGCTGGGGCGCATCGAAACGCCGCTGTGGCTCCATTTTGTCCGGACGCCTTTCAACGAAAAGCTGGCGGAGCGGCTGGGGGTGGTGGAGAAAACGGCCGTAAACCGCGGCTACGCCCTGCAGTGGCAGACGAAGGAGCTGGTGGAGAAAGAGGCGCTGCCCCCTTTGAGGCGGGAGGCGATGACGGTGGCGGCTTTCGAGGAGCGGATCGACCAGGTGGCCTTCGTACTCAAGAAGGTGGACGACTTCATCGCGGCGGGGGCCGACCCCGACCGGGTCGCGGTGGTGCTTCCCGACGAGGGGTTCGCCGAGTATCTGAGGCTCTTCGACCCTCTCAGGAACTTCAACTACGCCATGGGGACACCCTTCACGCAGAGCCGCTACTACCGCCGGCTCGCCGACCTCTACGACGCGCTGACGGAGCGCAGCGAGAGCGCGAAAGAGAAGATGGAAACGGACGAGATCGCCGAAGCCTTTTCGAAAGTGGAGGGGTTCGACGCCTTCGTCGCCTTTCTGGAAGCGCTGCCGACGCAGCCCAGGGAGCTGGAGGCGATCGATGCGGCGATGTTCGAGTTTCGACGCTTCGCCCCGCTGCTGGAGGGGGCGACGCCCCTGCAACTGCTGCACACCTGGCTGCAGCGCCTGGAGCCTCTGAGCCTCGACGACGTGGGGGGAGGCCGCATCACGGTGATGGGGGTGCTCGAGAGCCGGGGCAAGCGTTTCGACGGGGTCGTGATCGTCGATTTCAACGAGGATGTGGTGCCGAAAGTGGGGGAAAAGGATCTCTTTCTCAACAGCGCCATCCGCAAGCACGCCGGCATGCCGACCCGCCGGGACAAGGAGAACCTCCAGAAAAACTACTACTACAGACTGCTGCAAAACAGCGAACGGGCCGCCCTCTGCTACGTCAAAAACGACGAAGCGCTGCCGAGCCGCTTTCTGATGGAGCTGGGGCTCGCCGAGGGGGCGGTGGAGGATCGCCGATACCGGCCCGTCATCGCGCCCGAAAGCGCGCCGCCGCGGCGCTTCGACGCGCCGATCGCCGGGCCCAACCCTTTCAGGGAAAATCCCGAGCTGACGCCGACGAAACTGAAAGACTGGCTGGAGTGCCCCCGCCGCTTCCATTACCGCTACGTGCTGGGGATCAAGGCGGAGCGGGAGAGTGAGCAGGTGATCGGCTCGCTGATCCACGACGCGCTGGAGGCGGCGGCTCTGAGCAAGAGGGAGCTGCTCTCGGCCGAGGGGTATTTCGAGTTTCTGGTGGACCACCTCTACCGCGAGACGGCCGACATCGTGCAGCGTTTCGAGATATCCCTGACCTGGGAGGAGCGGCTGGAGCGCTTCTGCCGCGCCGACTACGACGAACTGCTTTCGTTCAAACAGATCGCCCTGGAGGAGTGGCTGGAGGTGGAGTACGGCGGCTTCAGGCTCGCCAGCCGCGTCGACCGCATCGACCTGGGCGAGGATCTGGTGCGGCTCATCGACTACAAGACCACAAAGCACCTGGACAAGACGATCGCCGACGAGAACGACTACCAGCTGCTCTTCTACTGGCTCTGGGCGAAAGAGAATTTCCCCGACCATCGCATCGAAGCGATCTACTACGACCTTTTCAACGTGAAAATGGAGAAGATCGCCGTACACGAGAGAGTGGCCGATTTCGAAGCGCTGCTGCGGTCGCTGCGGGAGGATGAAACGGTCGACTACAGGATGACGGAAGAGGAGAAGAGGTGCAGGTACTGCGACTACAGCACGGCGTGCGGACGGGATTGACACGAAATTGAGTATAATTTGTGAAAAAAGACGGATATAGGATGCGAAACGAACATCTCCTGAAACATCTCAGACATTTTCGTGTCGTCGCCGTGGCGCCCGAAGGTTCACTCTGGTCCGAGCTGTGCGAAGGGGCCGGAGAGTGTAGTGCGATGAGCTATGCGGAGGCTTCGGAACGCTCTTTTCAGGCAAATCCCCATCTGGTTCTGCTCGCTTTCGACGCCGCCAGGCTGAAGGATCCGCACTTTCTGGGGGGCCTGAAACGGATCCGGGAGGCCCGTCCGTGGCAGATCATGCTCTTTTGCGACGAGGCCGATTCGCCCGTGGCCAGGGAGTTCGCCCTGAAACTCCACGCCTACGGCCCGTACAGTACGCCCGAATCGGGCGAAGCGCTGCGGCAGGCGCTCCTCACGGCGCTGCCCGGGATGATCGAGCGGCTGCAGGAGCAGACCAGGGCGGCGCAGCTGCAGAAGATCTCCGATCTCTCCCCGGCCCAGGTGCTGCTTTCAGGAAGCGGAAAAGTCCTTGTCGCCAACCGAAAAGCCCGGGAACTCTTCGGCTCCCGGGAAACCGCCGCGATCGGCGAAAAACTGGCGGAAACGGGGATCGGAAAGGGTGTCGGATCCGACGAGGATGTGGTGAACGTGGAGATCGGCGACGGGAAGTATCTGCTCCATAAAAGCGGCGAAGAGGGGGGTGGTACCCTGCTCACTTTCGTCGTGTCGCCTTTTGGCTGCGAGGAGGGTGGCGGGTCGCTGTCGCGTGTGGAGTGTATCGAGCGGCTCAAGGACCGGATGGCCCAGCATCTGGAGTCGGAGTCGGCGATGCATCTGCTCACGGCCCGGATCGCCAATTACGAAACGATCATCCGAAACTACGGATGGATGCGGGCCCACGCCGTGGTCAAGGAGCTTCTGGCGTCGATGGCGAACCATTTCGGGCCCACCGAGTGTGCGGGTGTCTGGCACAAGGATATGCCGGTGCTTCTCTTCGGGCCTGCCTCCTTCGAAGCGTCGAAAGAGGCGCTGGAGAGTTTCGCCAAAGAGCTCGGTTTTCTCGATTTCGGCGACGATGTGGCGCTCAGTGTCGATTTCGTGCTGATCGAAGCCGTGGGAGAGGATCTCAACGGGATCATCAATGTCGTCGAACGCTCCTACGAAGGGGATCTCTCCGTCGCCGACACCCGGGGCGTCAGGGTGTTTGGCACGGGAAGCGGAAGCCGGGCGGAGGCGGACGAGGAGGAGCTGCTTCTGCAGCTTTTCACGAACATCATGGCGAATCATCAGCCCCTGAAACTCTTCAACATCTACAAAGGTCTGCCCATCTCCACGCCGGCGACGATCCTGAAGGTGGAGGAGGGGCGCATTCTGCTGAAGGTGGAGAAGATCCAGAAGTTCGTCATCGAGCTGGAGCAGAAGGTGGTGATGCAGTCGCCCAACCTTCCCAAAGATGTCGAAGCGGAGGTCTATCTGGTGGATGCCCGGAAGCCTCTGGTGATGGTGAAACGCCCCAGGCTCCTGCACGCTTCGCTCAACAACCGCAAACATACCCGCGTCGGCCTCCCCTCCAGACTGCCTGTCGTGATCAAAGTGGAAAAAAAGCACTATACGGGGTATCTCAGAGACATCTCCATCCACTCGGCGGCGGCCTACTTCAATGCGGGCAAATTTGCCGAAGAGGAACTGAAGGGAAAAAAGGCGAGGATCTCCTTCCGTCTTCCATGGGAGAACGAGGAGGGTTCCGTCACCCTCGATCTCGGCGCGGAGATTCTCTTCAACCGGGACGAGGGTGACGAGCACAAGGTGGTGCTGGTGCTCGAACACGACGAAACGAGTGAAAGCCGCATTTTCGACTATGTCTACCGGCGGCAGCGGGAGCTGATCCGCGAAATCAAATCGAAGATCGTCTGAGGAGGAGTGATGGAACGTCTCTGGGCTTTGAAAGCGAGCGCGGGCAGCGGCAAGACCTTCGCACTGGTGGCGCGCTATCTGGCGCTGCTCTTTAGAGGGGCGAATCCCTCCGAAATTCTGGCCATCACCTTCACCAACAAGGCGGCCGGGGAGATGCGCGAACGTCTCGTCGCGTCGCTGGAGAGTCTGCCCGAAGATATGGCCAACGAAGTGGCGAAGATGAGCGACCTGAGTGTGGAGGCGCTGCGGCAGCGGCGGCCTGGTGTGCTGCGCCGTTTTCTCGCCGCGGATCTGAAGGTGATGACGATCGACCGGTTCATCCACCAGGTGCTGCGGAAGTTCTGCTGGTATGTGGGTGTCGAGAGCGATTTCACGATCGCGGCGACGCCCAAAGAGGAGTTTTTCCGCCATTTTCTGAAAGATCTGGACGACCGGCGCTATCGGGATCTGGTCGATTTCGCCCGCTTCGAAGCCAAAAAGAGCCAGAATATCGCCGATTTTCTCGAGCTGCTCTACGAGAAGGAGAAGGAGCTTCCCAAAGTGGCGTACGGGGCGGATTTCTACAGCGACGCGGAGGCGATGCGGTGGGCGCTGAAGATCAAAGAGTATTTTCTGGACCAGCCCATCAGCGAGCGGGCCAAAAAGACGATGCGCTTCGAGACGATCGAAGAGGTGGTCAAAAGCGGGTGGTTCGGCAGGGAGAGCCTGAACTACTGGGATTACAAAAAGGCCTACATCCCGGCGGTGGACGAGTGGTTCGCGGAGCTCAAAAGGGCGGTGGCGGCGTACTACGCCCACAAGGAGCGCTACTTCCTTTCTAAAATATTCGGAATCTACGATATCTACAAAAAGGCGAAGATGGCGCACATGAAGCGCTCGGGCCAGCTCCATTTCAAGGATATCGAACATCTGGTCTACGAACTCCTTCGCCAGAGGGATTTCACCGACTTTCTCTATTTCCGCCTCGACGCACGGATCGGCCATATACTTTTCGACGAGTTCCAGGATACGTCGGTGACGCAATACAGGATTTTCGAGCCGATCGTCGAGGAGATCGCCGCGAGCGAGAGCGAACGCACCTTTTTCTACGTGGGCGATACGAAGCAGTCGATCTACCGCTTCCGGGGCGGCCAGAAAGAGCTCTTCGACTACGTGGCGAAGCGGTTTGGCATACCGGTCGGATATCTGGAGACCAACTACCGCACCAAAGAGGTGATCGTCGATTTCGTCAACCGGACCTTCCCCTACAAGGACCCGCCCCAGAAAGCCTATCACAAAGGCGGATACGTGGAGGTGGCGGAAGGGGAGCCGCTGGAGGAGATGGCTGGCGTCCTGGAGAGACTCTTCGCCGCGGGGGCCGCAGACGAGTCGATCGCGATCCTGGTACACGACAACAAGGAGATCCTGCAGGTCGGCGAGATCGTCAAAGAGCGCTTCGGCAGGGAGATCGCCACCCACAAACGGGCAAAAGTGGCCGAACAGCCCTCCGCCAGGGCGATGATCGAACTGATGCGGCTCGTCTACGCCCGAAACCGCGGGCAGGAGGGGACGCTGCACCGTCTCAATTTCCTCGCCCTGACGGGCCGTCCCTACGATCCGGAGTTCATGCCCGACATCCCTGACGGGCGGCCCGCGAAGATGATCAGGACGATGATGGAGAGGTACGCTCTGCACGACGAAGCGGCGATGAAACTGCTGGAGTTTTCGATACCTCTGCACGACGTGACGGAGTTCGTCCACGAAGTGGCGCATTACGAGGAGGAGCTGCCGCCCCGGGAGGTGGCGGGCGTGAACGTGCTGACGATCCACAAGTCCAAGGGGCTGGAGTTCGAACATCTGATCGTGCTGGACCGGCTGGGGCGCGGGAAGTCGGACACCTCGCCGGTCATTTTCGACTACGAAGGGATCGAGCTCAAGGCCGTGCGGATGAAATTCGAGAAGCGTGAAACGGTCGATGCCGACTACGCCGAAGCGCTCGCACGGGAAAGGAGACTCGCCCACGAAGACAGAATGAACAAAATATATGTCGCCTTCACCCGTGCGAAGAGCTCGCTCTTCGTGATCAGAAAGGAAAAAAGCAGCGTCTTCGACTTTCTGGATCTCACTCCCCAGAGCATCGGAACCCTCGAGGTGGAGAGAGAGCATCGTCCATCGGATGTCGGGCATCGACCTTTTACCCTCCATGTGAGAGACTACGGCCGCCAGGAGGTGGAGGGCGAAAAGGAGCGGTACCAGGCCAACGACTTCGCCGCCATCTACCTGGGGCAGGGGGTGCACTATCTGCTGGAGACGGAGGACGAGGATGCCTTTTTGAACCGCTACGGCGGACTCTGTGATAGCCGAAAGGCCCTCTCCCTCGCCCGGGCGGGCCGAAACAACATGGCCTACGTGATGCTGACCGAGGGGCGTGCGATCCACGAACTCCCCTACGTCTACAAAGGGAAAGAGGGGATCGTCGACCTCTTCGTCGATCAGGGGAAAAGAGGCGTCATCGTCGACTACAAAACGGCGACCCCCCACGACATCGAAGGGTACAAGGAGCAGCTGCTCCGGTACAAAGAGGCGCTGGAGGCGCTGATGCCCGAGAAAGAGGGGATCGACGCCTATATCTACTTTCTCGACACCCTGAAGCTGGTGAAGGTGGGGTGAA
>NZ_JAOZOZ010000079.1 GCF_029933015.1 Hydrogenimonas sp.
ATCAGTTCGAGAGGATTGATGTGTCTGTTCTTCTGGGTCACTTCGAACATCAGCTCCTTGTCGATGCGGCCGATGACGTACCCTTTCTTGATCTTTTTCCCCTCTTTGATCGTCGGTGCGATTTTGTCCATTTTCGCATAGATCGTGTGGAGATTGTTTCGGTGCTCGATGATGACCACGTTGCCCAGCATCGGAGTCTGTTTGGCGAAAACCACCCGGCCGTTGAGCACGTTCTTGACCTTGACGTTCTTTTTGTAAGGCTGCAGCGTGACCGATTCGTTGAAGATCTTTATCTTGTAGATCGGATCGGTGTAGGGACCGAACTTTTTCACGACTTTCGCTTTACCCACAGGTGAAATCGTCTTTTTGCCGCGGTAGCGGCCGATGGCGTGCTTCTGATAGGAAGAGCCGATGGTACGGACGTTGAGCTTGTCTCCGCTCGCGATGGCCCTGCTGGTGGAGCGCGATCGCTTCTTCTTCGCTTTTTCGATCTCTCTTTTCTTCAGAATATTTAGCCTCGCGAGAGTTCTGCGCAGATCGCTCTCCTCCTTCTGAAGTTTTTCGAGCCGTTTCTGGTAGGCTTTCTTCTCCTGCTCGAGGCTCGCCAGTACTTTTTTCCGCCGTTTTTTCTCTTTTTCCGCGGTTTCACGCTTTCTCTTCAGACGCTCGATCATGTTTCTGATACGTTTCGCCTCTTTGGTGAGAGATTCGCTCTCCCTGACCGTTTTCAGATAGGAGCTTTCCATGGATTTGAGCCGTTCGTTGTCCGATTTGATCAGGGCGGTGAGAACTTCCGCTTCCACGACGTCATCGGGTGACTGGATTCCTTTTTCACGTTTTATCTCTTCGAGTATGTAGCGGTTGGCCAGCAGGTCGATGAGCATCTTCTCCTGCTCCGCTTTCGTTTTGTCGAGTGTCTGCGAACTCTTTTCGATCTCTTTGAGGCGTTTTTCCCCCTCCTGCAGCAAAACGGAGTTTACGGCTATCTCTTTTTCGGAGGTTTTGATGACGAGATCGAGCTGTTCGAGCTTCTTCTGGTTCGCCGCGATCTGCCGGGCGATCTGGGCCAGTTTCCGGTCCATGTTGGCGTAGCTGCTTTTGGTGCTTGCCAGTTTCTGCCGGGAGCTTTTGATCTTTTTGTCGATCGATCCGGCGTAGAAGGGCGTGACGAGAACCAGACACATCAAAATCCATCTCAGCAGTTTCATACGCATCCGATCTACAGCTCCTCCCTGAAGCGGACGACGACCCACGTGGCGCAAAAGAGCGCGATACCGAATCCCGCGGCGGCCAGATAGGCGAGATCGTCGAACCGCAGCAGCAGCGACCCGTCGATACCCATCTCGTCCAGGACCTCTTTGACCCGCGTATCGGACATCACGTAGAGCATTCCCGTCGCCACCAGAGCGACGGCGATCAGGGCATCCACGAACGCCAGACGGAAAAGCACGCCGCTTCTGAGCCAGACCGGCGCGCCGAAAAGCGCCATGATCTGCATCCGCTCCTTGTGCTCCAGCTGCCAGATCACCATCTGTTTCATCACCAGCAGAAAACCTATCAGACCCAGCATCGCGCCGAAGATATAGAAGTTGCTCTTCATGAAAAGAAGCATGGCGTAGAGCCTATCGTGCACCTTTTCGAAGATCTGCACCCGTTTGACCCCTTTGATATCCAGCAGATCCCTTCGGAGTTTTTCGAGACTCTTTTTGTCCGGATAGTGGAGCAGTTTGAGGGTGTAGAAGGCCGGTACAATCGCTTTGATCTTTTCGATGTTCTCTTTGCTGATCTGTTTTCTGATGCGCCTGAGCACGCTTTCCGAATCGACCGGTTCCACCGATTTGACGAGCGGGTTGGCCTTTTCGATCCGGCTGACATCCACCTTTTTGTCGGCCACCACGATGACGGTGTACTGCTCCTGGAGTCTGGTCTCGTAGTTTTTCAGCACCCTGTCGAAGACCAGCATGTACTCGATGGCGAAAAGGATGGCGAAGAGCGGGAGAATGAGCCCGAGATGGTTTCTAACGAATGTCATAGATCACTCCGTTTTCGATCATCAGATGGCGGTAGTCGGCATTGATCATCTCGGGGATGTGGTGCGTCACGACGACCACGGTGGTCTCCAGCTCCTCGTTGGCGCGCTCGAGCAGCTCCCATACCACCTGCGACGAATAGTCGTCCAGGTTACCCGTGGGCTCGTCGGCCAGGATCAGAAAGGGGTTGTGCGCCAGAGCCCTCGCCATCGCGACACGCTGCTGCTCGCCGCCGGAGAGTTCCATCGGAAACTTGTCGGACTTGTGGGAGAGTTTGACATGGTTGAGAAGCTTGACGGCCTGGGCGCGGCAGACATCTTTCGGAAAACCGGCGATGATGAGCGGGAGCATCACGTTTTTCTCCACCGTCCACTCTTTGATCAGTTTGTAGTCCTGAAAAACGATACCGATGTGGCGTCTGAGCTTGTAGAGTTTGGAGCTGGAGATCGAGCGCATGTCGATCCCGCCCACGTTCAGATCGCCGCCGGAGATCTCCATCCCGCCGTACATCGAACGCAGCAGTGTCGATTTGCCGCTTCCGCTCGCCCCGGTGATGAAAACGAACTGGTTGGTCTCCACCCTGAAGGTGGCGTTCCTGATGACCGGTTCGTGCCGGGGATAGGCGAGTTTGAGGTTTTTCGCTTCTATGACGTTGCGCATAGCCAGTCCTTGAGTTTACGGTGTGCGTCGAAATTGGTCCGCGTCGCCACCGGTTCGTGTGGATAGTAGGTCGCTCTTCCCTCTTTGATCAGGAGAAATTTGTGTTCCGGACGGTCGAAACTTCCCAGAGAGACACGGATGAGACCCTCTTCCCCGCCGATGGCGTAAAATCTCTCCACATGGACGAAAAAATCCTCTTCGATCCACGCTTTTTCGGGTCTTTTCTCGAAGAGTTTCCGCACCGACGGCGCGCAGGGGAAAGAGAAGTCGGCGGCAAGTTCCCTCTCTTTGGAGATTTCGAGGGCTTCGACACGTATCTCGTAGATATCTTTTTCCTGCCTGAGCCAGCGCTCTTCGTATTTGCTTCTGACGGCCGCTTCGCCGTTTTTTTCGAGTGTCAGGCGCACACGTTCGGGCTTCGTGAAGACCTCCATCGCGTAGCGGAAATAGTTGTCGCTGTCGGTTCGAAGCTCCAGCGTCCCTCCCGGTTTCAGCACCCGCATCGCTTCCGCCGTGAAGGCGTCGGAGATGACACGGCGGTGGGGCTTCTTGTCCCAGGGCACGGGGAAGTGGACGAAAATGCGTTCGACACGGTTGCTGGGAAGAAGTTCCATGAAAAGACGGGCGTCGTAGTCGATGACCCAGACGTTCTGCAGACCCTCCAGGTCGACGCGGCGCATCACCTGCTCGAGAGAGGGGCGGTGGATCTCGAGTCCGATCAGATGGACTTCGGGATGCGCTTTGGCCTGATGGATCAGATGGCGACCGCTGCCGAATCCGACCTCGATCCAGAGCGGTTTGTCGGGAAGGTCGGCCGGATCGAAGTCTGCGATCTCCTTGAGGGAAGGAAGCGGCTCTTTCAGCTTCGCCTGCTCCACGTTGGCGATGTTGGAATACAGAACGGTCGGTTTACAGTGGGTGATGTAGGCCTGAAGGGCTTTTTTGATCAGCGCGTTGGGCGAGGGACGGGAGATCTTCTCCGCCTTGATCAGGACAGAGTCCCCTTTGGGTTTGACCTGCAGAAGAAAAGGGACGCCGGAGACCTCGACACCCAGCAGTCCTTCGCCGCGATGTTCGAGATTTTCCGCGTACCACGCAAACCGCACTCCCTCTCTTTCGAAAGGGATCTCGGCACAGCTGAAGGTGTCGATGCGAATATGCGGCATGAAACTTCGTTACTTCTCTTCGGTTTTCGCGATGTAGAGTTCGACCGGCTTGGAGGGTTCCGACTCGATGCCGTTTTTGTCGATGGCGACGATCCGGTAGGTGTACTTGATGCCGGGGGCCATCGTCTTGTCGACGAACTTCGTTCCGTAGATGTTCGTGAAGACTTTCTCTTTTTTGCTCAACCCTTCCCAGTGGGTCCGGATGACGTTGTATTTTTCAGCGCGGTCGTCGATGGGCGTCCAGGTGATGATCGCCTGGTTGAAGGCGATTTTGGCCGCCGTGATCGCCGGCGGAGAGGGCTTGGCGAGTGTCGAGCCGATCACCGGAGCGTCGGGCATCGGGCTCTCCAGGCCGTCTTTGTCCACCGCCGTCACTTTGTAGTAGTAGATCTTGCCGTCTTCGGGAACGTGGTCTTCGAAGCTGGTCCCTTCGGTCTTGGCGCGATAGCTGTAAAATCCGATCTCGAAAGGCGCCCGGTAGATCTTGTAGTAGACCACGTCGGGAGTCGGGCTAGCCTTCCACTCGAGATGGATCGTCTTGGGAAGATCGTGCGATGCAGAAAGATGGCCGGGCATCTGCGGAAGCGGCTTGGTGATCGCTTTCACAGGGGTGCTCGGTTCGGAAACGAGGCCGTTGCAGAGTTTCACCCGGACGCGGTAGATGTAGACTTCTCCGTCACCGAGTTTTTTGTCCATATACTCCGCGCTCAGACGGTTTTTGATTTCGGCGATCTTTTTCCACTCGTTCGGTTTCGAGACCGACGCCCGCTCGACGATGTAGCCGACCACACGCAGATCCTGATGGGGGCGCCAGATCAGTTTGATGCGGTTGGGCAGATCGGTGATGGCGCGCACGAAGCTGACGGAGTGGATCATCGGCGCGGTCTTGACACGCACAGGGGCCGACTGCTTCGACTCGTAGCCCTCTTTGTCGTAGGTCGACATCTGGTAGATGTACTCCGTATCGGGCGTCAGTTTCGTATCGACGTAATGGGTGCTGTAGCGGTCCTTGATCTGGGCGATACGTTTGAGTTTCTTCTCTTCGCTGTTGGGATCGAGGCGGTAGAGGCGGTACCCTTCGATCTTCATCGACGGCACCATCTGCCACTCCAGGCCCACCGCCGTCATGCTGCTGATGCTTCTGATCGACTCGACGGTCGGAAGATCGGCTTTGACCTGCGGAGCCTGCTGCGTGATCGTTTTAGTGGAACATCCTGTCGCAATGATCGCCAAAACGCCGTAGAAAATTGCACGGATCCAAAATTTCATCCAGTTTCTCCTTTTCGAAAAGGCTCTCGAGAACTTCCCGCATATCCTGCGGTATCGGTGCTACAAACTGCATCGTTTCGCCGGTTTTGGGATGGTCGAGATAGAGTATGTACGCGTGTAGCAAAATACGTTGGATTATATTGTTTTTGCTCTTAAAACCGTATAAACCATCCCCGACGATATGGCGGTTCAACGAAGCCAGATGGACCCGGATCTGATGGGTCCGGCCGGTGTAGAGTTTCGCGCCGATCAGTTCGTAGCGTTCTTTTTCGCTCTCGAGAAGTTTTTCGAAACGGGTTCTGGCCGCCTTTCCGCCGGAGACGATGCCCATTTTCAGACGGTTCGCCGGATTTCGTCCGATCGGCCCCTCCACGATCCCGGACGCTTTGAGCGGCAGGTCGACCAGCGCGATGTAGTACCGCCCCATCGACTTCTCCTGCAGCTGCGCCGAGAGCTTCTCGTGGGCCGCGTTGTTCTTGGCCACGACCATGGCGCCGCTGGTCTCCTTGTCGAGACGGTGGACGATGCCGTGACGCTCCTCGCCGCTGATCGTCGAGAGGTTGATCCCTTTGGCTTTGAGCCAGTCGACCAGAGTCGGCTCTTTGACGCTTGGAGCCGGATGGACCACCAGGCCGGAGGGTTTGTTGATGACGAGGATGTCGTCATCTTCGTAGATGACCGGGACGTCGAAATCGACGGCCTGCGCCTCGTAGTCGGGCTCCTCGGGAATCGTGTAGCGTATCTTTTCGGCGGGTGAGACTTTGTAGCCCGCTTTCCTGACGGTCCTGCCGCCGACTTCGACGAATCCTTTTTTGATCAGCTGTTCGACCTGGTTCCTCGATCCGCCTATATGGCGGTGCAGAAACCTGTCGAGACGTTCGCTACTGTCGGCGGTCAAGACTTCCGTTAATCTCTCTTTTTTCATTGGTAGGGTACAATTTCCTGAATTATTTACAAGTATAGGCGGCGGATTTTTGGCATGAAACACAGACTTATGTTCGACAGGCGCATTTTAACACATTTCGATTTTTTCTTGATCCTCCTGATTCTGCCGCTCATCGTCATCTCTTTGACGCTGGTCAAGGAGATCAGCCCCGCACTTTTCAAAAAAGAGCTTTTCTACATCGGGCTCGGTTTCGTCGTCTTTTTCCTCTTTTTCCTGATACCCTGGCGCTCGCTGCGCTGGCTCATCCCCTTTTTCTACTGGACCACGATTCTGCTGCTTCTGAGCGTCGACTTTTTCGGGGTCACCAAGCTGGGCGCCCAGCGGTGGCTGCAGATCCCTTTCATCGGCCTGACCATCCAGCCTTCCGAGCTTTTCAAGCCGGCATTCCTGCTGATGCTGGGCCATCTGATCCAGGAGAACCCCCCGCCCCGGGAGGGATACGGCCTCCGGGATTTTCTGAAGTTCTCCTTCTATATCCTGCTCCCTTTCGTCCTCATCGCCAAAGAGCCCGACCTCGGCACGGCCCTGGTGCTGCTCATCATCGGATACGGGGTCCTCTTTCTCGTCGGCGTCCACTGGAAGATATGGGCCGGCATCGCCATCACGCTGGCCGTAGCCGCCCCCTTTCTCTACTCCAACCTCCACGACTACCAGAAAAAGAGGATCCACGACTTTCTGGCCGAAAAACCGAGCTACCACGTGCAGCAGTCGATCATCGCCATCGGATCGGGCGGCATGACCGGCAAACCGAAGGAAGAGGCGACGCAGACCCAGCTGAAGTTTCTGCCCATCGCTTCGAGCGACTTCATCTTCGCCTACTACGTGGAGCGCTTCGGTTTCACGGGCGCGGCCATACTGATCCTGCTCTACGCGCTGCTGGTCTTGCACATCCTGAGTCTGGGGATGCACGCCAGAGGCGACTACTTCATCCAGGTCACCGCCTACGGGATCGCCTTTCTGATCTTCGTCTACACCAGCGTCAACATCCTCATGACCATCGGTCTGGCCCCCGTCGTCGGCGTGCCTCTGCCGCTTCTGAGCCACGGCGGCAGCAGTTTCATCAACTTCATGGTCCTTTTCGGCATCCTGGAAAATTTTATTGCTTTTCGGTTCAATTTTCTGTATAATTCCGGCTCTAAAGTGACCTTTCTTTAGGGCCAATAGCTCAGTTGGTTAGAGCATCCGGCTCATAACCGGATGGTCCCAGGTTCGAGTCCTGGTTGGCCCACCAC
>NZ_JAOZOZ010000009.1:0-16573 GCF_029933015.1 Hydrogenimonas sp.
CTGCTGCCGTGGCTGGAAGAATGATGTCGGGCATTGGGCATTGGGCATTGAGATGCGCGTGGGCGCGCATCGGCATCGGGATAACTTTTTCTCTCCAATGCCCAATGCCCAATGCCGATTCGCGAAGCGAATCCAAATGCCCAAAGGGCAGCGCCCATGTATGAAAAAGAGCTGGAGGCACTCAGACGGTCGGGCCGCTTCAGGGAGCCGATCATGGCCGATCCCGAAGCGATCGACATGGCTTCCAACGACTACCTGGGGCTGGCGCACAGAAAGAAGCTTCTCAAAAAGGCGTGCGGCAGGGTGAAAAGATTCCCCTGGCACGGGCCCAAATCCTCCCTTTTCGTCGGAGGCTACCATCCGATCCATCGCGATTTCGAAGAGGCGCTCTGTGACGCCAACGGTTTCGAGGCGGGCACCGTTTTCGGAAGCGGCTTTCTGGCCAATCTCGGCATGATCGAGGCGCTGGTTCGCCGGGGAGACGCGCTCTTTGTCGACGAGAGCTACCACGCCAGCGGGATGACGGCGGCGAAAATGGTGCAGGGGGGTGTCGTGACCTTCGCCCACAACGATCCCGATGATCTGCTGGCGAAGCTCTTCGAAACGCCGGTGAAGGGGCGCAGGATCATCGCGGTGGAGGGGATCTACTCGATGGAAGGGGACATGGTCCGTCGGGAGTTTTTCGATATCGCCGACTGGTTCGACGCGCTGCTGATCGTCGACGAAGCCCACAGCGGAGGGACGGTGGGTCCCAATCTGCTGGGGGTTTTCGACCATTACGGCATCGTGCCGCGGCCCAACCATATCAAGATGGGGACCCTGGGAAAGGCGTACGGCAGCTACGGGGCCTACGTTCTGGGCAGCCGTGAAGTCGTAAGCTTTCTGCACAACCGCGCCAAACCGCTGATCTACGCCACGGCGCCGTCGCTTTTGGATATCGCCCTGGCCCACGAGGGGTTCGATTTCGTCATGGCGAAAAGAAGAAAGCTCGGGCGCAGGATCGAACGGCTGAGGGATACGGCGGAGAAACTGCTCGGAAAGCGTCCGGAGGGGATGATCGTGCCGATACCGATGCCCGACATCGCTACGGCGCTGCGTATCCGCGACCGGCTGCGGGAAGAGGGGTACGAAGTGGGGGCGATCCGGCCTCCGACGGTCCCCTCTCCGATACTCAGGGTGATCCTCCGCCTGGCCAACCGGCCGAAACACTACCGCAGGGTGTTCGAGCGGATCGAAGAGATGGTACATGGGTGAATTCCGCTGCCGTCGGCTCAGGATTCTTTCGCGGGAAGAGACCTTCGTGGATATCTCCTTTACGATCCGGCGCTCCCTGGCGCTGGTCGGAGAGAGCGGCAGCGGCAAGAGTCTGACCCTCAAGGCGCTGCTTGGAATGCTTCCGAAAGGTTTTTCCGCCGAGATGGCGTGCGAGAGCGACTTTCCGATCAGACGGGGCGAAACGGTGGCCTATGTGCCCCAGAATCCCTTCACGGCGCTCTCACCACTGACGAAAATCGAAGACCAGTGGATCGTGGCGGAGGACGCGGCACCGGAGATGATGGAGCAGGTGGGGCTGGAGAGGGAACTGCTGAAACGGTTCCCTCCGGAACTCTCCGGCGGACAGCTGCAGCGGGTCGTCATCGCGATGGCGCTGGCTTCCCGCCCGAAGCTCCTGCTGCTGGACGAACCGACGACGGCGCTGGATGCGCATCTGCGCGGTGTCGTCGTGGAGCTTCTGCTGAAGCTGCAGGCCGAGATGGGTTTCAGGATGCTCTTTGTCACCCACGACATCGCCACGGCGGCGAAGCTCTGCAGCGAGATCACCGTCATCCGGAAGGGTAAAGTGATGGAGTGCGGCGCGACGGATGCGGTACTGCAGAGGCCGCAGTCGGACTATACCAAGGCGTTGATCGCCGCCAATTTTGCAAATCGGGAGTTTAGACGTTGATAAAATTTTTGGTGAAATTTCTTTTCAGGCTGGGTGTTCTGGCGGGTATCGCACTCTTTGGCTATCTGGTCTGGCTCTATTTCGAGATCGGCCACGAGGTCGAACCGCTGGTACGCTACAATCCGCCGAAGACGACACAGATATTCGACAGAAACGGCGAACTGATCGCCAACGTTTTCGACAGGGAACATCGCCTCTACGTCCCCTACGACGAGATCCCCGGACGGGTGATCGAAGCGCTGGTGGCCATCGAGGACACGCTTTTTTTCGAGCATCACGGTGTCAATCCGGAAGCGATTTTCCGGGCCGTCATCAAGGACATCAAAGCCCGGAAGATGGTGGAGGGGGCCTCGACCCTGACCCAGCAGCTGGTCAAATCGACACTGCTTACGAGGGAGAAGAAGATCGAACGGAAGATCAAGGAGGCGCTCCTTTCGATCCGGCTGGAGCAGGAGCTGACGAAAGAGGAGATCCTCGAAAGGTATCTCAACGCCATCTTTTTCGGACACGGCTACTACGGCATCAGAACGGCGGCACTCGGGTATTTTCACAAGGATCTGGACGAGCTCTCTCTCAAGGAGATCGCGATCCTCGTGGGTCTTCCCAAAGCGCCCAGCGCCTACGATCCGACCCGACACTACGCCAACGCGATGGCCCGTGCCAACCGCGTCCTGGAGCGGATGAAAACCCTGGGATGGATCGACGAAGCGACCTATCTGCGCGAGATCAAGGAGGCCCCGAAGGTCTACGACGATACTCTGACACAAAACCGCGCCCCCTATATCGTCGATGCCGTGATCAACCGTCTGGCGCCGAAATATCCCGATATCCGTCGGGGCGGCTACAGGATCGAAACGGCATTGGATCTGGAGTATCAGGAGATGGCGCGGGATGCACTGAAGTTCGGTTACGAAGCCTATATGAAGCGCCACGGAGAGGATGCGAACCTCTCGGAAACCTTCAACGGCGCCATGGTCGTGATCGATGGACGAAGCGGCGACATTCTCGCGATGGTGGGAGGTGTGGAGTATGCAAAAAGCGCTTTCAACCGCGCCATCTCCTCGAGACGCCAGCCCGGTTCGGCTTTCAAACCTTTCATCTACGAAACGGCCCTGAATCTGGGGTACAACCCTGAAAGCCGCATTCCCGACATCGCCCGGACCTACCGTTTCGACGAAGGGAACACCAGCAGACTCTGGCAGCCAAAAAACTACGAGAGAGACTACAAGGGGATGATCACGCTGCGGGAGGCGCTGGTGCACTCCAGAAACCTGGCCACGATCAATCTGGCCAGCGAAATCGGTATCACGACGCTGCATAAAAAGCTCGAAGTCTTCGGTATCAGGGATCTGCCCTACAACCTCTCCATCGCATTGGGTAACATCGCTCTCTCACCGCTGCAGATGGCGAGGCTCTATACGGTGTTCGCCGACATGGGGACCCTCCACGAGCCGCGGCTGGTGGTGAATCTCTACGACGAGAGAGGAAGCACGCTGGAGCATATCGAGAGTGTGGCCAAAGAGGTCTATCCCAAACCTCAGGCTTATCTGATGGTTGATATACTTAGGGATGTGGTGCGCCGGGGCACTGGACGCAATGCGAGGGTCAAAGGGATGGATGTCGCGGGCAAGACGGGGACGACCAACAACAGCGTCGATACCTGGTTCTGCTCCTTCACGCCCGACATCGAAACGATCGTATGGTTCGGCAACGACGACAATACGCCCCTTCCCAAACACGAAACGGGCGGACGGACCGCTGCGCCTGTCGCCCGGGTCTTCTACCAGGAGCTGGCGAAACGGCATCCGGAATACAAACGGAAATTCGAAGAGCCCGAAGGTGTTTTCCATGCGAAGCGCAACGGTCGGGATGTTATCTATACGGAGCGCTCCCCGCTGCCCTCCGTCGACGCGACGCCCTCTTCCGAAGAGGAGATCATATTTTGACAGACAAAGGAAAAAAATGACGACGAAAGAGCGATACAAAAAACTCAAGCAGCATCTCAGCGAAGAGAACCCCGTTCTGCTGGATGTCATCAAACAGTACGAGCAGCTCGACAAGGTGGCCCACTCTCTCGGCTTTCTGGATGCCGAAGAGAGTTATACGGCCAATATCTCCTGGTGGCCGCTCATTTCGATTCTCGGAACCTTCTCGGCCGGAAAATCGACCTTCATCAACAGCTATCTGGGTGTGAAAGTCCAGGAGAGCGGCAACCAGGCGGTCGACGACAAATTCACCGTGATCACCTACGGAAACAACGAAAAACCGATGACCCTGCCGGGACTCGCCCTCGACGCCGATCCGCGCTTTCCCTTCTACAACATCAGCGAAGAGGTGGAGAAGGTCGAAAAGGGGGAGGGAAGCCGCGTAAACCTCTATCTCCAGCTCAAGACGGTCAAATCGGACGCCATCAAGGGCGAAATACTGATCGACTCACCCGGTTTCGACGCCGACTCCCAGCGTGATTCGATTCTGCGTATCACCGACCATATCATCGGCATGAGCGATCTGGTTCTGGTCTTTTTCGACGCCAGACATCCCGAACCCGGGGCGATGCGCGACACCCTGCACCATCTCGTGGGCGCCACGATGGGCAAACGCGACAGCGACAAGATCCTCTACATCCTCAACCAGATCGACACGACGGCCAAGGAGGACAACCTCGAAGACGTCATCGGCGCGTGGCAGCGGGCCCTCTCGCAGCAGGGGCTCATCTCGGGCAACTTCTTCGCCATCTACAACGAGGAGGCGATGAATCCCATCGACGACGAAGGCGTCGCCGAACGGCTCAGGCGCAAGCGGGACGAAGACATGGCGAAGATTCTCGGAAGGATGCAGGGGGTCAAGATCGAACGGGCCTACCGCATTTCCAAAGCGCTGGAGGATTTCGCCAAGGAGATCGTGAACGACAAACTGCCGCTTTTGAGGGAATCGCTCAACCGCTGGGGACGCCGGGTCATGGTGGCCGATCTCGTGACGGTCGTGCTGCTGGCGGGCGGGATGTCGGCACTGCTGACGATGGGTATGCTGCCATCGTCGCCTACGGCCGTGGCGGCCGCCTACGGCGTGGCGATCGCGGCGATTCTCTTTCTCCATTTCCGCTATCGCAGACTCTTCGCAAAAATGGAGCTGAAACGCTGGATCGACAAAGACGAAAAGATCGCCAAAGCGATCGAACACAACACGAAATGGTACCGCCCGATTCTGCGGATCTGGCTCAAAGGGTGGAGCAGGCGTGCCGCAGAGAAGCTCGAGCATATCATGGACTACTCCAAGGCGGCCATCCGCAAGCTCAACGACCAGTTCGTCAGCCCTGCGGGACGAGAGGGAATTGAGAGTTGAGAATTGAGAATGGGGAATGGAGGCCGGCGGGTGCCGGCCCTTCTACTCGCTGAATTCTAAGCTTTCAACGCCTGGCACTCCCCATGAAGCGGGGATCAGTTGAGTTCGTCGTCCTTCCAGTATTTGGTGCCCTGGATCGTCGCCTGGAGGGCGAGGCCGTTTTTGGTCAGTTTGTAGAGATGTACACCGGGTGCGACGGTGATGGCCACCGATGCGGCATCGCCTTTGTCTTCGGCTTTCGCCGCCGCGTCGGCCTGGGCGTTGGCTTCCCACCCGCTGTTGACGAAATCGTCGAAGACTCTTTTGTTGTCGAAAATGAAGACGATGCGAAAATCCTTGACACCCAGTCCCACACCTACACCGCCAGAGAACATTTTCATATAGATATCTTTCCCTGTTTTGTTGTCGTGGGCGAGCCCCGAACCGTTTTCCGTCGAAACGAGAAAGATGTTGATCCCCACATTCGAGAAGGTGGCGTAGCCGTAGGCGTTTTTGAGCTGGCTGCGGGCTTCGGGTGCGTATCTGTAGAGCATCTGCAGGGTTTCATGGCTCATCTTTTTGATCTCCTGCCGGGCTTTTTGAATCTCATCTTTGCTTTTGTCTCCTCCGAAAAATCCCGAAAAGAGCGTCACCACAGCCAGCAGAGCTGCCAGCAATTTCAATCGTTCTCTCATCATCTTCATCCTGTTTGTCAAAGTATGACTCATCATAACAAAGGATTCCAAACGAATTACTGAGGGGCGATGGCGTATCCCGGTAGGATAAGCCATAATATAAATCAAATAATAAAACTTGACATGAGTTGTATCAAGATAGTAAAATTTTGTCAGACAAATTCATCACTTATCAAGGAGATTTGACAATGTCGAAACACGAATTCCAGACCGAAGTGAATCAGCTGCTTCATCTGATGGTACACTCGCTCTACTCCAACAAAGAGATTTTTCTAAGAGAGCTCATCTCCAACGCCAGCGACGCTTTGGACAAGCTGGAGTATCTGAAACTGACCGACGAGAGGTACAAGGAGCTCGAAGAGCCCAGCAAGATCGTCATCTCCTTCGACAAGGAGAAGAAGACCCTGACCGTCAGCGACACGGGTATCGGCATGAACGACGAAGAGATGGTGGAGAACCTGGGAACCATCGCCAAGAGCGGTACCAAGAGCTTCATCGAGAGCCTCACGGGCGACGCCAAAAAAGACAGCCATCTGATCGGCCAGTTCGGGGTCGGCTTCTACAGCTCCTTCATGGTGGCCAAGAAGGTGGAGGTGCTCAGCCGCAAGCCGCTGGAGGAGAAGGCGTGGAAGTGGGTCAGCGAAGGGGACGGCTCCTACGAGATCGAAGAGGCGCAGAAGGAGAAATACGGTACAGAAATCACGCTCCATCTGCGTGACGACGCCGAAGAGTTCGCCAGCGAGTGGCGGATCAAGAGCATCGTCGAGAAGTACTCCAACCACATCCCCTTCCCGATCTACCTGGTCAACGAAAAGGGCGAGGAGGAGCAGATCAACAAAGCCTCGGCGCTGTGGCGGCTGCCAAAGAGCGAGCTTTCCGACGAGGACTACAAGGAGTTCTACAAGCAGATCAGTCACGACAGCGAAGATCCGCTGCTGTGGGTGCATACCCGGGCCGAGGGTACGCTGGAGTACTACACCCTCTTCTACGTGCCCAAAAAGGCGCCGATCGACCTCTTCAGGGTCGACTACCAGCCGGGTGTGAAGCTCTACGTCAAGCGGGTATTCATCACCGACGAGGAGCGTGAGCTGCTGCCTACCTATCTGCGCTTCGTACGGGGCATCATCGACGCCGAGGATCTGCCGCTCAACGTCAGCCGGGAGATTCTGCAGGAGAACGTCATCCTGGCCAAGATCAAGAAAGCGAGCGTCAAG
Source organism: Hydrogenimonas sp. (assembly GCF_029933015.1). Taxonomy (GTDB): domain Bacteria; phylum Campylobacterota; class Campylobacteria; order Campylobacterales; family Hydrogenimonadaceae; genus Hydrogenimonas. The sequence continues at coordinate 7,176 of NZ_JAOZOZ010000009.1, forward strand.
AAGATCCTGGGCGAGCTCAAAAAGCTGCTCGAAAAGGACAGGGAAGCCTACGAAGGCTTCTTCAAGGAGATGGGCAAGGCGCTGAAAGAGGGGATCTACTCCGATTTCGAGAACAGGGAGACGCTGCTTGAGCTGATGCTCTTCAAATCGAGCAAACGCGACGGCTACATCACCCTCAAAGAGTACAAGGAGGCGATGAAAGAGGGGCAGGAGAAGATCTACTATATCATGGGCGAGGACGAAAATCTGCTGCGCCACTCGCCGCTGCTGGAGAAGTACAAGGAGGAGGATATCGAAGTGCTCCTTTTCGACGACGAGGTCGACGCGATCGTCATGCCGACGGTGACCGAGTACGACGGCACGCCGCTGGAGAACATCGCCAACGTCGAGGAGGAGGGCGAAGTGGGCGACGAAGTGAAGGAGAAGTTCGCACCGATCCTCGCGGCGATGAAGGCGGAGCTGGGCGAGAGCGTCAAGGATATCCGTCTGACGGCCCGGCTCAAAGAGTCGCCCGCCGTCGTCGTCTTCGACAAGAACGATCCCGATATCGCGATGCAGCAGATCCTGCGCCAGATGGGCCAGGAGGTGCCCACGCCCAAGCCGATCCTGGAGATCAATCCCGACCACGAGATCTTCAGGAAACTGCTGGAGAAAAACGACGAGGCGGCGACCCGGGATATCGCCCATGTGGTGCTGGACGAGGCGAAGATGGCCGCCGGCATCGAAGTGGAGGATATCGCCGATTTCAACGCCCGGCTGAACCGTCTGATCGCCAAGGCGATTTAAGCTACCTCACGGGTTTGAGTCCCGTGATGGAGAAGATGTGGCGACCGTTTTCGTATCGGTACGAAAGTTCGGCGCCGTGGGCGTCGAGAATCGACTTGACGATATAAAGGCCCAGTCCGAAACTCTCTTCGTGGTTGGGCTCCCCTTTGGCGAAGGGTTCGATGATCTCCTCGAAACTTTTTGGCAGCGGCTCTCCGTCGTTGATCACCTCGATCGTACCGTCTTTGCAGCAGATGTCGACGGAGTTGTCGGATGAATACTTCAGGCCGTTGTCGATCAGATTCTTGATGACGATCGTCAGAAGTTTGCAGTCGGCTTCCACTTTGCACGGATGGCAGACGAATTTGATGCGTCGGTCGTTTTCTATGAAGAGCAGGGTCGAAACGTCGTTGACCATCGTTTTGAGATCGCAGGTGCCAAACTCCAGATCAAGCGACTGGGAGGTGATCATCTCCACCTCCGCCATCTCCTGAATCAGCTGCTCCATCCTCTCGAAGGCGCGTCTTAGCACCTGCTCCTCGTCACTCTTTTCCATCAGCGCCACCGAAAGCTTGCCCTTTGTGATCGGGGTCTTGAGCTCGTGCATGATGTTGCGCATGAAGAGGGTCCGCGCCTCTTTCATCGCTCTGATCTTTCTGGCCGCCGCGTCGAACTGGTTGGCGACGAAGGCGATTTCGTCCTTTTTCTCCGATTTCGTCGAGATGTTCATGTTCCCCTCGCCGAAGCGTCGTATCTGCTCCGCCAACGTCTTGAGGGGCTTGAGGCTTCTGAGCATCGTCCAGTAGAGGAGGATCAGAATCGCCATCATACTGCCGAAAAGCAGGGGGATCCATTTGGGTCGGTAGACATCCATCGGCGAGGCGATCATCGTGGAGTGGTTGGGTCCGACCAGCTCGAAATAGAGATTGTCGCTGTCACGGTAGATTTTGAGCCGTCCGTCGAGAATCCGTTCCGATACGATGAGAGGAAAGGAGCCGGGCGGATGTTTGAAAATCTGTTTGAGTTGCGGTTTGATCATCTCGGGATATTCGATGAGCTTGTACCCTTTGGCCCTGAACCGTTTTTCCGGATCGCTCACCTCCTCGAGGATGATTTTCCGGATCTCCGCTTCGTCGTGGAGCACCTTTTTTTCGATCAGATGCAGCTCCTGGGCTTCGAATTCGCGGATCGTCATGACGAAAAAGGCGATCAGCGCCGTGACGGTGAAGAGGAAGAAAAGGTTGAGTTTGAAAAAGAGCGAGTGTCGGTTCACGGCGTGAATTTGTATCCCGCTCCGCGGATCGAATGGATGTAGCGGGGTTGTTTGGGATTGTCGCCGAGCTTGTTTCGGATACGGCTGATGATCACGTCGATCGTGCGCTCACTGCTCTCCCAGGAGATCGATTCGGCGTTGTTGGCCAGATAGTCTCTGGTCAACACGGTGCCCGGATTGAGCAGGAAGAGGCGCAGTATCTCGTATTCGGCCGTCGTGAGGTCGAGCTTTTCGCCTTTGAAGTAGATCTGCATCTTCCCTTCGTCCAGTTTAAAATCGCTGCTTTCGGTCTGGAGCGTGGGGCGATAGCGACGCAGTACGGTCTGGATGCGCGCCACCAGCTCTCTGGGCTCGTAGGGTTTGGGAAGGTAGTCGTCGGCGCCGTATTCGAGGCCGATGATCTTGTCGGTCAGGTCGCTTCGGGCACTGGAGATGATGATGGGAATGTCGTAGTCTTTGCGGATCAGTTTGCAAAGTTCCAGACCGTCCATCTGGGGCAGTGTCAGATCGAGAATGATCAGATCGTAGTGGTCGAGTTGCAGTGCGTTCAGCGCCGCCTTCGGTGTCTCGACACTTTGGACTTTCATGCCGTACTGCGACAGAAATTTCGTCAAAAGGGAACTGATATCGACATCGTCTTCAATCATCAATACATTTATCATCGTCTGCACCTTTCCTGCTTCGCTCCCCTGATCGTCGCCTCCGTTTTCTCCGCCGGCACCCTTTTCCTCTGCGCTTTCGGAATGAAAAAACCTTAAACCTTATAATATATTATACGCTATTTTGGAAGGAATATCTTTTCGCTCTCTTTTTTCGTCAAATTCTCTTCATTCTGTTTTGCCTGTTGCATGGCTGCGCCTATCGTCAAAACGATAGTGAAAAAGAGGGCGGATATTCGCAATAACATCTGAAAAACTCCTATATATTCAGGATGGCCGGCAGAGAAGATAATTATAGAGAGTGTGTATCAATTCCGCGTCAACGGAAGATTAATGAAGATAAATCGAAAGACCGCGCCCAAAAGGCGCGGTGCGGTATCAGCAGGAGTAGGTCGTTTTGAATTCGAAAGCGGTCGGGCGCGCTTCGTCGGGCCAGATCTGCGTTTCGAATTTGTAGTTTTTGTAGGACTCGATGAAATCGTCGGTGAGCACCGGTTTCAGGAAGTCGTTGTCCACCAGCAGCGCTTCGATCGCTTCGCGCAGCGTATGGGGCATCTGCTGGATACCCTGCTCGCGGATCTCGTCGAGTGTCAGTTCGAAGAGGTCGATATCCATCGGTCCGACCGGCTCGTACTGGTTCTTGATGCCGTCGATGCCGGCCATCAGGAGTGCCGTGAAGGCGAGGTAGGGGCAGGCGGAACTGTCGGGGAAACGTGTCTCGATCCGGGTCGCCATTTCACCGGCACCATAGGGGATACGGATCGAAGCGGAGCGGTTCTGGCTGGAGTAGGTCAGGATGCTCGGCGCTTCGAAGCCTGGGATCAGGCGCTTGTAGCTGTTGGTGGTGGCGTTGGTGAAGGCCGCTACCGCCTGGGCGTGTTTGAGGATGCCGCCCATGTAATGACGCGCCGTATCGCTGAGGTTACCGTATTCACCCTCTTTGTAGAAGAGGTTCTTGCCATCTTTCCAGATGGACTGGTGGACATGCATACCGTTTCCGTTGTCGCCGAAGAGAGGTTTGGGCATGAATGTGGCCGTCTTGCCGTTGAGGTGGGCGACCATGCGGACGACGTACTTGTATTTCTGGACGTTGTCGGCCGCTTCGATGAGGGTGCCGAATTTGACGCCGATTTCACCCTGGGCCTGGGCGACTTCGTGGTGTCCGAGTATCACTTCGAGGCCGACCTCTTCGAGGACCTGCATCATCTCCGCGCGCAGATCGACCATGCTGTCGGTCGGAGCGACGGGGAAGTAGCCGCCCTTGGTGCGGGGGCGGTGTCCGATGTTGCCGAAGTCGTCGTTGCGGCTCGGATCGTTCCACTCGCCCTCTTCGCTGTCGACACGGTAGAAGGATTCGTTGATTTCGTCTTTGATCTGGACGTCGTCGAAAATGAAGAATTCGTTTTCGGGTCCGAAGAAGGCGATGTCGCCGACACCGCTCTCCTCCAGGTATTTGAGCGCCTTTTTCGCGATGGAGCGGGGGCATTTTTCGTAGAGTTCGCCTTTGTAGATATCGAAGACGTCACAGAAGACGATGATGGTCGGATCGGCGGTGAAAGGATCGAGGAAGGCCGTTTCGATATCCGGCTTGAGGATCATGTCCGATTTGTTGATCGGCTGCCACGCTTCGATGGAGCTTCCGTCGAAAGGAAGACCGTTTTGCAGCATATCCTTGTCGAGTGCGCTCAGAAGGTAGCTAAGGTGGTGCCAAGCTCCCTTGATATCCGTGAAACGCAGGTCGACGAATTTGACGTCGTTCTGCTCGCAGAAGCGGTAGAACTCGTCGATATTGTTGACAAACTTGCCCATTTTCTCTCCTTGGAAAATTGAAATATCGGGTATTGTAACAAAAAAAATGTAACAGACAGGTGAAAGAGTTGATTAAAAAATAGGCAGTCAAAACCACCTGTTCACTCCAAGCGAAGTTTGAACTCAAACCTGTTACAATCGATGTATGAATAAATGGTTGTGGGCTTTATCGCTGCTTCTTGCGTTTCTGACGAAGGGAACATGCGGCGAAATACAAGAGGAATCGAACGATACCTGGGTAGACGAGTATCACGAATCGATCTCCGAAGAGGTGGTGGAGTGGTCGGAATCGATCGACCGGACACTGTACGAGTGGCTGGGCGGGGAGGAAACGAACAAAGCGCAGGCCGCGAGTGAGACGGAGCTGGAGAGGGAGCGTGAGAAGAGCGACGCCTTTTTCCAGACCCGCAAATATCTCAACGAAACCTCTCGGGCCTACATCCGGTTTCGTCTGGATACCTCTGTGAGATCTCTGGAATCGGACGAAACCAACATCAATGTCAGGGTTCATCTGCCTCTTTCAAAAACCAGAAAAAGACTTAAGTTGTTTATCGAGGATCTCAACGAGGAGAATGCGGAGAATCTCGTGAAGAAGACGGACGACGAGAGTGCACCGAAAATCGGCATCAACTATTTCGCGCCGAAGGCTTACGGGATCCGTTCGAAATACTCTCTGGGACTCAGCGGCCTGCATCCCTATGTGCGGGGAAGATACAGCATCGCGTTCGAACCCGGAGACTGGGTGATAGAGCCGGTACAGACGATCCAGTATTCGGAAAAGTACGATCTCTCCGAAAAGACCGAGCTCTACTTCGACACCGAGCCCTGGGAGGATACGCTTTTCAGGATCCGGTTGAGCCGTGGGACACGTGCGCACAAAAAAGGAATGCCCTACGGCATCTCTCTCAGCTGCAGCAGAAATCTGTCGGACCGCAGCGGTTTCCGTGTCGCGCAGTCCTTTTCGGGCCACACCAGGTATGAATATACGCCCGACGGTTCGGAAGAGACGAAAGAGTATTCGGGCATCTATAACTACACGACCGCTTTCGGTTATCGGCGGAGCGTCTGGAGAAAGTGGCTCTATGTGGAGGCGATCCCCTCCGTCAACTTCCACAAGGAGCATGACTACCGCCCCAACTACTCATTCCTCCTGCTTTTCGACCTCTTTTTCGGACACTACCGACCCTAGAATCGGACGAAAGCTCTGTCGCGCCCTTTGAAGTGGGCCGCTTTGGTGTATCCGACGGAGCGGGCGAGGGCGTGAAGCTCCTCTTTTTTGTATCCGACCTGTTCCGGTTTGTGGGCGTCGGAGCCGAAAGTGATCGGGATGTCGCGTTCGTAGGCCATGATCAGCAGCTCCCTGCCGGGATAGGGTTCGCCGATCGGCTTGCGGTATCCGGCGGCGTTGAGTTCGATGACCATGTCCGCCTTTTTGATGGCGTCCATCGCCTTTTCGGCGATCAGGCGGACGTCGGTTTTTGGGACGTATTTGAAAACCTTGATCAGATCAAGGTGCCCGACGATATCGAACCGCCCCTCCTTCGCCATCGCTTCCACCAGGTCGAAGTAGTCCTGCCAGATACCGTCGATGTCGGCCCCCTCGTACTTTCCGATGAATTCGGGATTGTCGAACCCCCACTTGTCGATGAAGTGGACCGATCCGATCAGATAGTCGACCTTCGCCTTCAGAACCCTCTCGTCCATGTGACCCGGCAGCCAGTCGACTTCGTAGCCCAGACGGATATCGATGGTGCCGGCATATTTCGCCGCCGCTCTTCTTACATCCGCTTCGTAGGCTTCCATCTCCTCGAACCCCATCCGGTAGCGCGGATCGAAATCCATCGGCGCATGGTCGGAGAAACCGAAAATGTCGATCTTCTCGTCGATCGCCTTTTGGACATAGTCGTCGATCGACCCCTCCGCGTGGTTGCAGCGGGTCGTGTGGTTGTGCAGATCGACGGAGATGCCTGTTTTGAGTTTTGAGTGTTGAGTGTTGAGTGTTGAGTTTTTTTCCGGTTGTGCCATGTTCTTTTCTCATCAATGGAAGCGGCGTAGCCGTCTCCTCAATTTTTCATTATTCACTTTTCATTTTTCATTCTCAAAAATGTGCCGTTCTCTTTTACCTCGACCTTCCCGCTTTCGATCAGCTTCGTCAGGGCCCGTTTGAAGTTCTTCCGGCTCAGCCCCAGAAGCTCCTTGATCCGTTCGGGATCGCTCTTGTAGTTCAGAGGCATCATCCCTTTGTGGCTTTCGAGGTAGTCCAGCACTTTCTGTGCCGCCAGGTCGTCGCTCTTCTTGCCGATGGGGCGCAGGAGCAGGTCGATCTTGCCGTCGTCTCTGATCTGTTTGACGTAGCCTCTCTTCGTCTCTCCCACTTCGATAGGTTCGAAGACTTCGGAGTGGAAGACGAGCCCGTCGTACCGCTTCTCGACGACGGCCTTGTACCCCAGATCCGTTCTGCCGTAGATCAGCAGCTCTACCTCCTGGTTTCTTTTGAGGCTCTTTTTCGAAGCCTTCGCCAGTTTTCTGTCGATCTTCTGTGTGCCGACGAGACGGTGGGTCCTTTCGTCATAATCGACGAGGACGATGTGGCGTTCCCCTTTTTTCATCGGTTCGCGCTGAAACATCTTCGGAACGAAGAGGTCCTTGGGAAGGCCCCAGTCGACGAAGGCCCCCTGGGAGGTCACGTCGACCACCTCCATCACGGCCGCTTCCCCCAGCATCGCCACCGGGCGCTCCGTCGTGGCGACGAGGCGGTCTTCGCTGTCGGTATAGACAAAGACGTCGATCACTTCTTCTATGGCCATCTCTTCGGTGACGTAGCGTTTGGGAAGCAGCACCTCTTTGCCCTCTTTCGAAGAGAGAACCAGACCGTAATCGGTCGATCGTACGATTTCGAGCCGGTTGACGGCTCCGAGTTCCAGATATCGATTCATGGGGCGATTATAGCGGATTTTGGCGCTGCCGTCTCAGACCGTTTCGGCGAACTGCTTTTTCATTCGAGTGGCGAGCTCTCTGTAGATATGGAAAAGTTTGAGAAGATAGATGTTTATCCCCTCCTTCTCCACATGCGGGGGAACTTCGAATTCGCTGACGAGACGATTTTCCAGAGGATCGACGAGTTTTACCCGATGGGGCGGAAGCGAGGGGTCGACTCTGGGAAAAAGGGGAAGAATCGGAAAGCCGATCGCTTCGGAAAGATCGCTGCGCACCTTTTTGAATCGCGGGAGAAAATAGCCGGGATCGGATCTGATGAGGCTGTCGACCTCTTCTCCGATGGACATGCGCAGCTGATTGATCGGCAGGATCCCGCCAAAGAGTATCGTCACGGGATATTCGGAAAGTCGTTCGACCCTGCGGATACCGAAAACGACATTCTGGGACTCTTCACTCAGGTCGTGGATATATTTGACGAAGGTTTCGATCTCCTCGAGAGAGTCTCCGGCGTCTTCGTAGGAGGCGACGATACTCAGAGACTGGGAGATTTTGCGCTTGATCTTTCCCTCTTTCAGCTCCTTCTCGAAATCCTCGTAGCACATTTTCAGAACGAAAAACTCTCCATCCATCTCCAGCGTCCGGCATATCGTCTCTTCCGAAAGCGGCATCGGCTGACTCTCGTTGCAGAGCATGTTCATGACGCTCTCTTGCATTTGACCGACATTTTCGGGGGTGGTTTTCTCGGCGATGAGCTCCAGCAGACGCGTTTTCACCTCTCAGGCCTCGGAGGCTTTTTCATGATAGGCGGCGTAGGCCTTGACGAGATTGTTCTGTTTGCGGATATCTCTGAGCGTCCCGATGAATTCGATGCCGTCGCCACCGGTATCGATATCGCTTTCGGTCGTGACACTCATGTAGATCTCCCACTGTGTCTTTTTCGACTGGACACCGATATATTCGACCGTCAGTTCGCGCAACGCATCCTTTTGAGCCTGAAGCTCCTCTTTTTTTTCGTCGATCGACTCTTCGATCCGTTCACGGAGTTTCAGCCGGTTTTCGGGAGAGAGTTCGGGTTTTTCATATTCGGGAATCGTGATGGGATCCGGTTTTTCAGGAATGGTGACGGGGCGCTGATAGCGTGTCAGATGCCGATAGGGGTTCTGGGAAGCGATTTCCATGCACGATCCTTTCTGCTTTCACTATCATACATTATACAAAACTTTGAAAGTTCGGGTGAAGCGAAGAGCCTGTCGATAATCGATGGCCGACTTTGTTACAATGCGAAGAAGTTACTCTGGAGCGTGATATCGGATGCGAATGATCGAATATTTTCTCAACAACAGGCGGCTCAACTACGTTCTGCTGCTCTTCGTCCTGATCGCGGGTATCAACGCCTACCGGGAGATTCCCAAAGAGCTCTTTCCCGACGTGACGCTGGATATGATCGACGTGGGAGGCGGATATCCGGGCTCGAGCGCCAAGATTCTGGATAAGATGGCGGTGCGGGACATCGAGGACGCCATCGAGGGAATCAGCGGGATCGAGACGACGGAGACGATCATTGTCCCCGGGCGTTTTGATATCATCCTGACACTCACCGACGACGTCGATCCGATCGATGTTCTGAGCAAGGTCAAAGACGCTATCGCGGCCAACCGCCAGTATCTTCCCGCCGACATGGTCGAACCGGTCGCCACGCTGCTGACCCGCAAACGGGATCTGCTCTCTCTTTCCCTCTCCTCAAAGACGCTGGATCGCAGACATCTGATCGACGTGGCCAAGGAGGTCAAGAGCCGCATCATGCACAGGGAGGGGATCGCCGAAGTGAAGATCTACGGCGATTCCGACGAGGAGATTCTGGTGAAGATCGATGCCGATGCCGTGGCGGCCTACGGCATCAGCCAGAGATCCCTGCTCAACGCGATCTCCAACCTCTCCTACATCTATCCGGTGGG
>NZ_JAOZOZ010000009.1:16673-23677 GCF_029933015.1 Hydrogenimonas sp.
CTTCTGGTCAATTTCAGAATCGCCGCGATCGTCACGATGGGGATCCCCTTCTCCTTCGCCATCGGCCTGCTCTTCCTCTACTACACGGGATATACGATCAATATCGTCTCCCTGCTGGGGGCGCTGATCGTCATCGGCATCGTCGTCGACGACGCGGTGGTGGTGGCCGAAAACATCCAGCGCTACATCGACGAAGGTCTGAAGCGGCACGAGGCGGTGCTGCGCGGCGTGAGGGAGATGATTCTGCCCGTGACGCTGGCCACCGTCACGACGGTGGTCGCCTTTCTGCCCCTTTTCCTACTATCGGGAGAGATCGCCCATTTCATCATCCTGATCCCCATCGTCGTCATCATGGTACTGCTTGGGTCGCTGATCGAGAGTTTTCTCTTTCTGCCGCTGCACGCCAAGGAGTTTCTGAAAAGAGGGGGAAACATGGTCGACTGGCGCCCCCTCCAGCTCCGGTACGAAGCGGCGCTGATCTTCATCGTCCGCCACAAAAAGAGTTTTCTGCTTCTTTTCGTCGTGGGTGTTCCCGTGGCGACGGTACTGATGGTCAAACAAATCCATTTTCAGTTTTTCCCATCCTTCGACAGCCGCTACATCTACGTTACCGGCCGACTCGACATCAACACCCCGATCGAGACGACCCACCGCGTCGCCAAGGAGATCGAGGCGGCCCTGCTGGCCCACAGGAAGGAGCTGGGACTCAAGTCGGTCTCGGCCGTGGCCGGTTCGCGCACGACGATGGGCGGAGAGAACGAGAAGGACAACGGCGCCTTCTACATCACGATGGAGCTTTACGACATGGTCGATCGCGACTGGATCAACCGCTGGCTCAATCCGATACTCAACCTCTCCTTCGAGTTTCACGATCCCGAAAAACGGCGTACCAGAAAGACCTACGAACTGGCGGCGGATATCGAAAGGATCATCGCGCCTTTCAGGAAAAGATACGACCTCGAAGAGCTCGGTGTCAGACAGCGCCACATCGGTGTCATACGCAACGACATCAAGATCAACTTTTCCGGCCGTGACGACGCGAAGATCGTCGCGGCGATGGAGCGTGTCAAAGAGGCGCTGGCGAAGCAGCCCGGCGTTACGGGTGTCAGCGACAATCTCCAGTACGGCAAGCTGGAGTATCAGCTGAAGATCAACGACTACGGCGAGAGACTGGGGCTGACGGAGGGGGAGGTGGCACGCCTTCTGTCGGGCTATTTCCTGGAGCGCAGGCAGGCGATGACCTTCGGGCCGGAAGGGGTCGTCGAGATACGCACGGAGGAGATCGGCAAGGACGATCTCTCCCGGCTCGAAAATTTCGACTATCCGCTCTCCGACGGCCGTTTCGTGAAACTTCGCGACATCGCCGATTTCATGAAAAGCCGCGACTACATGGAGATCAAAAAGCGCGACGGCGTCGTGGTCAAGACGGTCTTCGCCACGGTCGACAAGCGCAAAACCACGGCCAACGACGTGCTCGACGCCATCGATCCGCTTCTGAAGAAGATCGAAAAGGAGGGGATCAAAATCCGCCTGATGGGAGAGAAGGAGAAGAACCGGCAGCTGGCCAAGGAGATGAAACACGCCGTCATGGTGGCGCTGTTCCTGATTCTGATCGCCCTGCTGCTCATTTTCGACCGTATCAAATACGCCCTGATGGTGATGTCGGTGATCCCCTTTTCGATTCTGGGGGCGCTGGCGGGCCACCTGATGCTGGGAATCAACCTCTCGATGCCCTCGCTCATCGGAATCCTGGGACTCGCGGGCGTCGTCGTCAACGACGGGATCATCATGCTCGATTTTCTCCACGGCACCCACGACTCGAAAACCTTTTTCCAGAAGGCGGCATTGCGCCTGCGCCCGATCCTGATCACGTCGATCACGACCTTTCTGGGGCTATTCACGCTGATCTTCTTCGCCACGGGACAGGCGGTGATCCTCCAGCCGATCGCCGTGGCCATCGGTTTCGGCCTCGTCTGGGGGACGATTCTGAACCTTTTCTATCTGCCGACACTCTATGCCGTCGTCAACCGTATTGAAACAAAGAGATAATTTTCCTATAATGAGCAAAACTATATAATCGAAACACTATCTTCAAAGGTGATGAATGACTCAGGAAGAGCTTGACGCCATCATGGCGGGAGAGCTGGATTTGGAAGCGGAAGCGTTGTCGGACGATGCATCCATCCTCGACAGCGATCTGATGGATTCGCAAGAGGAGATAACGCTCGAGGATGTGAAAGAGGAGGAGGTCGTCACGCCTCCGCCCGCCATTCGCGAGCATCGGGTCGTCGAACAGCTCGACGACGTGACTCGGGATTCGGAAGAGAAGGCGAGCGAGATCTTCGACGCCCTCGAGGGCGTGATGGGCGATGTCGAGAACGCCCTTTCCGCCGTCGAAAAGATGCAGGTGATCGCGGAGGATTTCGAAGATCTCTTCATGACGCTCCACAAAAAATTTCCGCACATCAAACGTTTCAACAGTGCGGCCGCCCAGGCGGTGGCGCTTCACAAGCTCGCGGAGGAGACGACGGGCCTGCTGCAGGAGGCCGACACGAAAATACTGGGAGCCATGGATACGATGCAGTACCAGGATATCCATCGCCAGAAGATCGAGCGCGTCATCAACATCATGCGAGCGCTGAACCGTTATCTGAGCGCTCTTTTCGAAGGAAAGATCGAAGATAAAAAACGTGCGACGTCGGCGCGGCACATCCAGGGAGACAGGGGAGGGGAAGAGATCCTCTCCAACGACGATATCGAGGCGCTTATCGCGCAGTTCGGAGGCAACGATAAAAATGGTTGAGCTACTTTCGCCCGCGGGCAATCTCGAAAAACTCAAAATCGCCTTCGCCTACGGGGCCGATGCCGTCTACGGCGGTGTCAGCCACTTTTCCCTCAGGATCCGCAGCGGCAAGGAGTTCACCTACGAGAGTTTTCAGGAGGGGATCGACTACGCCCACGCCCGGGGCAAGAAGGTCTACGTGACGATCAACGGATTTCCCTTCAACTCCCAGCTGGAACTCTACCGCAGCCATATGGAGAAGATGGCGGCGATGGGGCCGGACGCTTTCATCATCGCCACGCCGGGGCTGGTGAAGATGGCCAGGGAAGTGGCCCCCGAGATCCCGGTACACCTCTCGACCCAGGCCAACGTGATGAACGTGCTGGATGCGCAGTTTTATTACGATATCGGCGTCAGCCGCATCATCGCCGCCAGGGAGATCAGCCTGCGGGACCTGGAAGCGATCAAGAAAGCGCTCCCCGATCTGGAACTGGAGGTATTCGTCCACGGCTCCATGTGTTTCGCCTACAGCGGGCGCTGCCTGATCAGTTCGCTCCAGAGCGGCCGGGTACCCAACCGCGGCAGCTGTGCCAACGACTGCCGCTTCCCCTACGTTCTCTACGCGGAAAACCCGGAGACGGGTGTCATGTTCCGCCTCGAGGAGGAGCCGGAGGTGGGCACCTACATCATGAACGCCAGGGATATGAACCTCGCCTCCCATATCGACGAGATTCTCGCTTCCGGCGTCGTCGATTCGCTCAAGATCGAGGGGCGTACCAAGAGCCCCTACTATGTGGCGGTGACGGCCCACGCCTATCGCCAGGCGATCGACGACTTCCATGCCGGACGTTTCGAGGCCGAAAAGTATCAGAAGGAGCTCCATACGACGAAGCACAGGGGGTTTACTGACGCCTACCTGATCCACCGTCCCTTCGAAAGGGAGGGGACCCAGAGTCTGGAGAGCTCCATCAGCGAGGGGACCCATCAGGTGGAGGCGCTGGTGGACGAGGCGGGACTGGCCTTTCTGGTCAAGGACAAGGTATGCGAAGGGGACGAGATGGAGATTCTGGCTCCCGCGCCGGTCACGGAAGAGGTATCAAACGAACGGGGCCGCATCTACCGCAAAGAGGACGGCAGCTGGTGGCTGAAGATGGAAAAACTGGAAACGCCGAAAGGGAAAACCTACGAATGTATCCACAGCGGCAACGAAAACCCGATCCTTCTTCCCGCGCCGCTGCCCCCTTTCACTTTTCTTAGAAAGAGACTCGATGGATGAGAAACTGACGCGCAGCCGATTGATTCGCATCTGGTGGGCCTGGCAGTGGAGGACCGTCGTGGCGACATTCATGGGTTCGCTGGTGCTGATTACGGTCTTCGCCTTTTTCGCCGGGTTTTTCGGCATGGACAAGGGGCTCATCACGGCGATCGGCAATCTGATCTACATGGGTGTGGGTATCTTCGCGTCGATCTATTTTCTGGGGTTCGTTCTGAAGAAGGATTACGGAGATTTCAAACTCTCCATCGAAGAGAGGACTTATTGCAAGAAGGAGGAGCCGAAAATACGGCCCGACGAACCGGAGGGGTCGCAGACCGGAGATCGGATCGTCTGATTTTCGGTCTGCAACCAACCAAGAGGAGAAGAGCATGAGATTTGTGTCGATCATTATCGGAAGCAAGAGCGATTACGAAGTGATGAAAGAGTGCGGCAAGACGCTGGAGAAGTTCGGGGTCCCCTACGAGCTGATCATCTCGTCGGCCCATCGCAGTCCCGAAAGGACGAAAAGCTACATCAAGGAGGCCGAAGAGCGCGGGGCCGTGGTTTTCATCGCGGCGGCGGGCATGGCGGCGCACCTGGCCGGTGCCGTGGCGGCGACGACGATCAAACCGGTGATCGGGGTGCCGATGAGCTCCTCCGACCTGCGGGGCGAGGACGCGCTGCTCAGTACCGTCATGATGCCGGCGGGCATGCCGGTCGCGACACTGGCCATCGGCAAGGCGGGCGCCATCAACAGCGCCTATCTGGCGATGCAGATTCTCGCCATCGACGACGACGAGCTGAAGGTGAAACTCACCGAGGACAGACTGGCAAAGGCGAAGAAGGTGGAGACCGATTCGGCGGAGATCGAGGTTTTGATCTCGAAATAGATTGTGGGCGACGCTTCGTGAAGAGGCGTCGCTTTCAATCTTCCTGTCGGCCTTCACATCGCCTCAGGCGTTTTTCCGGGGGGCAGGCGATTTCTCTCCTGAAAATCTGCCTTCGAAACCCCTTTTGAAAGCCGAAAGGAAGATTGAAAGCTTCATGGGTCGGCAATTTCGAAAAAAGAGTTGTGACCAAAGGGCGTAAGAAGCTTTGAAAAAAGGAAAAAGATGAGTACCTGGCTGAATATCAGAGCGTATGCGAAACTGACGGGCAAGGATTTCGACGAAGTGCTGGAGATGGTGGACGGGGGTCTGCTGGAGTCGAAGGAGGAGGATGGCGACATCTTCATCAAAGCCGACGCCCAGGAGACGCTTCCGGCGGAGGCGCCGCCGCAGCGGGGGGAAGTGCTGAAAGTCGACATGCAGACGGGTGACGGGCTGCAGTTTGTCGAAAAGACGATCGGGACGATTCTTTCGATGCACGAAAAGGTGGTCGACGCCAAAGAGGAGACCCTCGAGGCGCTCAAGAACGAAAACCAGTTTCTCAAAGAGGCGCTCGTGTCGATGCAGGAGCTCTACGACGAGGACCGCCGCACCATCGAAACGCTGACCAACGAACTCAACGCCACGAGGGAGGAGCTGGAGTTCGTGAAGCGCAAATACAAACTGATGTGGGGCAAGATGGTGGAAAAACATGCGGGGAAGAGCTCATGAGAATGACCCCCACATGTGTCACCTGCATCTTCTCCCAGGCCCTGAGGGTCTGTGAAACGCTGGGTGTCGACGACGCCACGACGAAAAAGGTGCTCGATGCGGTAGGATGCAGCGTACCGGAGTGGTCTTTCGACGAGACGCCGCCGCAGGTGGCGGCCCGCGTCTATCCGATGATCGCGGAGATTCTCGAAACCGACGATATCTACCGCGATTTCAAAGAGGAAGCCACCGAACACGCCAAAGCCTTTCTTCCCTACATCGAAGCGATGATCGACAAGAGCGTCGATACCTTCCACGCCGCGCTGAAAGCGGCGGTGGCGGGCAACGTGATCGATCTGGCCGCGACGGAGCGGTTCGATCTGGAAGAGGAGGTCGCGAAAGTCTTCGAGACCCCCTTCGCCATCGACGACAGCGGGGAGATGCGGGAGATGCTGAGATCGGCTTCCGAAGTCCTGGTCATCGGCGACAACGCCGGCGAGCACATTTTCGACAAGGTTCTGATGCAAAGACTCAAAACCCTCTTTCCTCAGATTCGTCTGGGATATGTGGTGCGCGGCGTGCCGATCATCAACGACGTGACCCTCAAAGAGGCCGAGGATGCAGGAATCGGCGAAGTGGCCGATATTATCGACAGCGGTGTGGACACGCCCGGACTCGATCTTTCTCGGATGGGCGAAGAGATGCGCAGGCGCTACGAGAGTGCCGATCTTATCATCTCCAAAGGGATGGGGAACTACGAGTCCCTCAACGACACCTCGACGCGTCCGACATTCTATCTGCTGAAGGTCAAGTGCAATGTCGTGGCCGCCTCTTTGGGAAGAGAGGTGGGTGACATCATCTGTTACAAAGGGGAAAACGATGTTTGAAAAACTGGTCGACGAAAAACTGCTGCCCTTTCTCTTCACCCAGCCCAGGCATCCGATGCGGTTCAACGAACTGATGAAAGCGAACAAGCTGCTGGTGGACAACATGCCTCTGGAAGGGCAGATCCCCGGGGTAAAACTGCGCCTTTTCCGCGCCTATCTTTTCATGTTTTTCGTCTTCAACGCCGTGCTGATCCCCCTGGCGATGATCTTTCACAAAATCCTGGCCAAAATAGACTGCCACGTGGCCATCGTACTGGCGGTCTTTTTCACGCTCTTTTTCTTCGGGGTCCTCTCCATTTTCAAACAGTGGGCGACGGAGAAGATGGCCGAAAAGATGATCAAAGAGGCCTGGAAGATCCACTTCCCCTACTACGATTACGAAAACTACCACACCAAAGTGGCCAAATTCTACGACGACGCCGTGGAGCGCAACGTCACCGGCGCCAATCTGGAGATGTACATCATGAACGCCCTGTCGCTGGAGCAGTGAGGGGCCGCCTGTC
>NZ_JAOZOZ010000010.1 GCF_029933015.1 Hydrogenimonas sp.
GTCAAGGAATTGGATAAAATGTCGGCTTGAATTGCACTTATGGGTTGAATGGGCGGGTTGAATGGGCGGTACCTTCTTTCGATCGATCCTGTCTCCAACCCGCTTCTGCGACTGTTCGAAGATCCCTATCGCCACACTCCCCTCTTTTCGAATGCCGATGTCGTGGTCTCCCTGGGCGGCCATAAAATCCCTTCCGTACCGATTCCTCTCTCCGACGAAACGCTCAAGCGCCACCTCTACGCCCTCGCCATCGGCCGAAAACTCGATATTCCCGTCATCATTACAGGAACGGGACGGGACGGATACAGTGACTACGAAGCGCTGAAATCCTCGCTGGCCACTCTGCGACCGATCCTGAGGGCGGATGCGACGGATTTTCGGAAAGATTTCGGCGAAGGTTACGCCATAGTGCCCGAAACCGAAAGTGTCGACACTTTCGAAAACGCACGCAACACGATGGCGCTGATAAAAGATCGCAACGCTTCCATCGTTATCGTCACATCCGCCTATCATATGCGCAGAGCCCTTCGACTGTTCCGCCTGGCGGGAGCTTCGAATCTGCATCCGGCGGCCGTCAACTTCTACACCCACGGCGACAGACCTCTGAAGTGGCGGGATTTTCTCCCGACGGTCTGGTCGCTTTTGAACAGCTATCGGGCCCTGCACGAAGCGCTGGGCATGGTGAAGGTGTGGACGAGGGAGAGGGTTCAAATGAATGAAGGATGTTGAATGGGTGATGCTTGCTGCACGCTCGAAAGAATAGCGCGGTGGATGGGATTCGAACCGGAGGAGCGTGAATCAGACACAAGCTGTTTTTATGTTGGCAGACGCGGACGTCGAGCGAAGCGGGTTTCTGTTTATGTTTGCAAAGTAGGGATTTGATTGCCGAAAAAGCGGGAAAAAAGGATGGCGCGGTGGACGGGACTCGAACCCGCGACCTCCGCCGTGACAGGGCGGCATTCTAACCAACTGAACTACCACCGCGCCGAAAAGTAAAAAATCTGAAAAAGTATCGTGGTGACCCGTGTTGGATTCGAACCAACGGCCCATTCCTTAAAAGGGAATTGCTCTACCAGCTGAGCTAACGGGTCAACCGGGACCGAAATTATACACTTTTTTCTTTAAAATCTTATTATAAATCTGTTTTTTCCCTCTTTGTACTCGTATTCGAAGGTAAAACCGTGGGCTTTGGCGATCATGTCCACGATATAGAGTCCCAGACCCAGGCCGCTGATGGCGTCGCTGCCCTGGGTATAGGGCTGGATGTAGTAACTGAGGGAGTGGGGGAGTTTCTTGCCGCTGTTTTCGACGATGATGGCGTGCTCGTCGGCGACGAGATGGAAGGTTTTGTCCTCGGAGTATTTGATGGCGTTGTCGATCAGGTTTTTGAGTGCGATGCTGAGGAGTTTGAAATCCCCTTCGATTCTCGCCGGCTTGATCTCGTAGGTCCCTTTCTCCTTTTCCACCATCGCCAGGTCGATCGCCTGATCCACCAGGTCCTGCATGACGATCGGGCGGATATTGAGGGGAAACTGCCCGCTGCTGAGCTGTTCGATCGTGCCAAATTCGCTGATCGTGCTGTCAAGCCGCATGAAGATCCGCTCCAGGCGGTCTTTCTGCTTGCAGTCGGGCAGCATCTGGACCGTCAGCAGGCCTTTGGTCAGCGGCGTTTTGAGCTCGTGCATGATGTTTCGGATGAAGAGGTTGCGGGAGCTGATGAGCAGGCGGATTCGGCCGATCGCCTCGTCGATCGCCTGGGAAACCTGGGCGATCTCGTCGCTGCCGTCGATTTTGCAGTGGATCTCCAGCTCCCCCTCTCCGAACTTTCTGATGCAGCGCTGCAGATATTTCAGAGGCCGCAGCTTGAACCAGATCGCCCAGAAGATCAGCAGCATGATGAAGGCCGTCACTCCGAAATAGACCCAGACCACGAGCGGATCGTAGGGCCTGAACTTCAGATCCTCGAAAAGGATCAGCTTGCCGCGGGCGTTGATGAGGACATAGATGTGGTCGCCCTTTTTGAGCATGTCGATGAAGCCCGAGGGCGTGGGCTGACGTCCCAGCAGCTTGGCCCCCATAAGCAGCGCCTTTCCCTCCTCCTTGTCGAGGATCCATTTCATTTTGTATTTTCTGGCGGTTTCGGCGATCTCTTCGGCGGTATCTCCCCGCTCGATACGAAGCAGGATGTTCTGGGCGAAGAGGATGTTGCGCTGGACGACCATCTGGTTGTGGCGGAAGCGGTCGTTGACGCTGTAGAAGTAGAAGGCGGTGCCGGCCGCCAGAAAGGCGATGGCGAAGATCGCCGCGATAAAGACGAAGATCGAAACGCGTCGCAACGGCTGTCTCACGGCGTCAGTCTGTACCCAAGACCCCGGACGGACCGGATGAACCGGGGATGTTTCGGATTGTCGCCCAGTTTGTGCCGGATGCGGCTGATGATGACGTCGATACTCTTGAGGGAGCTCTCCTCGTGCACGGCGTCGACGTTGTAGATGAGATCCTCTCTGGAGACCACTTCGTTGGCGTGCTCGATCAGATAGGCCAGTATCCCGTACTCCGCCGCCGTCAGATTGAGCGGTTCGCCGTAGAGATAGATCATCTTCGTCGCGTCGTCGAGATAGAGATCGGCCCGCTGGGTTTCGCTCTCGCTCTTGTCACGGCCGATGCGGCGGAGGATCGTCTTGATGCGCGCCACCAGCTCCCTGGGGTCGTAGGGTTTGGGCAGATAGTCGTCCGCCCCCTTCTCCAGCCCCACGATCTTGTCGGTGATGTCGCTTCTTGCGGAGGAGATGATGATGGGGATGTTGGTCTTCTTGCGAATCTGTTCGCACACTTCCAGACCGTCCATCCCCGGCAGCGTCAGGTCGAGAATCACCAGGTCGAAACGCTCGGTTTCGAGCTCGCTGAGCCCCAGAAAGGGATCGGGCACCGACTTCACTTCGATGTTGAAGCGCTGCAGATATTCACTCAGAATCTCGGCGAGCTCCTCGTCGTCTTCGATCATCAACACTTTGACCATGGCGATCCTTGCTGCTGGATTGTCAATCGACGACCAGAATGCGGATCATGCCACGGCGATTGATGTAGACACGTTTTTTGCCGCTGTACTTCTTCATCGCCTTTTCGACATCTCCGACGTTTTTGATCATCGTATCTTCGATCTGAATGATAATATCTCCCGGCATAAACCCGGCTTTATCCGCGTCGCTGCCCTGTTTCACTTCGGAGACGATCACCCCTTCGATATCGTCGGGGATCCCAAGCTGGTTGCGGATCTGCGGCGTAAGATTCTGCAGTGTCAATCCTCCGACGACACCTCTGTCACCTTCGATCGAAATCTTGCTGTCGGGAAATTTCGCCAGTTTGACCTTGACGGTTTCGAGCTTTTTGTTTCGCTCGTATGTGATTTTCACCTCTTTGCCCGGAGGAATCGCGCCGATCACGTTTTTGAGATCGCTGGCATCCTTGATCGGCTTGTCGTCGACTTTGACGATCAGGTCGCCCCGTTTCAGGCCCGCCTTCTGGGCCGGCGTATCGGGATCCACGTTGAGCACGACCGCTCCCTCTTTGTTTTTGTAGATTTTTCTCAGTTTGGGATCGAGATCGCTGATGCTGACACCCAGATAGCCGTATTCGACCTTTCCGTGCTCGATCAGCTGGGTCGCGACACGTTTGACCATGTTGACAGGAATCGCGAAGCCGATCCCGTTGTTGGCGCCGCTTCGGGTCAGAATGGCGCTGTTGATGCCGATCAGCACACCGCGGCTGTCGACCAGCGCCCCGCCGCTGTTGCCCGGATTGATCGCCGCGTCGGTCTGTATGAAATTCTCATACTGGTTGATCCCCATGCTGTCTTTCCCCAGCGCCGAGATGATCCCCTGGCTGACACTCTCTCCGACACCGAACGGGTTGCCGATGGCGAAAACCAGATCGCCCGTCTTGAGGGTGTCCGAATCGCCCATCTTGATAGCGGGAAGGTTCTTGGCATCGATCTTGATGACGGC
Source organism: Hydrogenimonas sp. (assembly GCF_029933015.1). Classification (GTDB taxonomy): domain Bacteria; phylum Campylobacterota; class Campylobacteria; order Campylobacterales; family Hydrogenimonadaceae; genus Hydrogenimonas. The sequence continues at coordinate 4,005 of NZ_JAOZOZ010000010.1, forward strand.
GACATCGGTCTTGGGATCGGTCCCCACGATTTTCGCCGTATACTCTTTCGTGCTTCCGGGCAGCGTCACGTGCACCTCGTCCGCCCCGTCGACCACATGGTTGTTGGTGATGATGTAGCCGTCTTTCGTGACGATGACACCCGATCCCAGGGAACGCTCGATACGCTCTCTGGGCATCATCTGCCCGTAGGGCATGTTGAAAAACTGCCTGAAAAAGGGGTCCATGAAGGCCTGGGGAATGTTCTCCTTCACCTTTTTCTTGGCGGAGATGTTGACGACGCATTTGCTGGCGTATTCGATCGCTTTGTTGAACGAAAGGATTTTGCCCACTTCCGGCATGACACGCTGGGCGGCGGGAGCCTGCTGGAACTGCACGTCTCCGGCCATCAATACGGCAGCCAGTGCGGTAGAAAGAAACAGTGCTTTTTTGGTCATGAAAACTTCTCCTTTTTCATTTGACGTTTCCTGATATCAGCTAAAATTGTCAGGGGATGAATTTTTTGTCTTCTCGTGTCAATGATGGATGACAACACCAACCCCCACCGAGGCAAAAGCGGGTTGGCGCTCTTTCAAACCCTATGCGCTTGTTCGGTCTAAGGAAAGGAGGCAATTTGCGCGGCACCCCTACAAGGTGCCCAAGGGAGTAAGAATGCAATTTGCTTGCATAGGGTTTGAAAGAGAGCCAAACCATCGAGACTTTCATCGGTGCCTTTGCGGACACCTTGTCAAATGGTTAACAGTATTGTAAAGCATGTAAAGTAAATGCCGTCCAACGAATGGTAAACCGAAAGTAAATATTGCTATAATTCACCAAAAAATTCGGGAAAAACCGAACCCAAAACCCTTTCAAGGAAATCCTGTGCCGCCAGTCATCAAAAAGATCATCGCCGTCATCGTCATTCTAGTCATCGCCAATGTGGGATTCGTCTGGTACGGCCAGGCGAGTTTCGACACCACCTTCCAGTCGCTGGCGAAAGCCTTCAGTGAAAACAACGCCACGGCAGCACGGCAGTCAAATCCGCCGGCTCCCATCGCACGGCAGATCGAGCGCTCGAAGGTCGCACAAAACGGCTACGGAACGATCCTGCTTCAGCTGGAGGGCACCTACCGGCGCAAACCCTCCTCCAAAGCGATCGGGATGCACGCCCTGGCTCTGCTGAGACCCACGCCCGACATGCTCTGGGCCGTCCGCCTCGAAAGCAATCCTATCGTAACCTTCAACGCCCTGGAAACCTACCACGGTGGCCGCGCGAAGATGCAGACGATGCTCTTTGGCATCATCCCCACGGGCGAGTTCGACTCGGAGGCATTCGCGAAATCGGAACTGACGAGGGTGCTGGCCTACGCCCTTTTCAATCCGGCTCTTCTGGCGTGTGAGTGCATCGCCTACGAACCGGTCGACGCACACCGTATCCGGGCCACGATCAGTGACGGCGGTATCTCGGCCACCGTCCTCTTCGAAAGCGACGAGAAGGGCGATATCGTCAAAGTCACCAGCGACGACAGGGTCCGCCCCGTCAAAGGGGGCATGGCGCCCGCCCCCTGGCAGATGACGGTCCAAAACTACGGCGATCTCGACGGACTGCGCATCCCCGTATCGGTCGAAGAGGCCTGGATCCTGGAAGGAAAACCGGCGGTCTACGCCGACTACCGCGTCACGTCGGCCAAGCGGCTGTGATCGTCAAAACCCTCTTCACTGACCGCCACGGCGGGGTAGGGGAGGCCCCCTACGACACCTTCAACCTCGCCTTTCACGTGGGCGACACCCCCTCCGCCGTCGCCGTCAACCGCCAGATCCTGCAGCAGCGGTACGACACCCCGCCCATCGTCTGGATGGAGCAGGTCCACGGCGACACCGTCCGCATCGTCGAAAACGCCGATCTCGATACGATAAGCGCATGCGACGCCATCGTCACCGACCGGCCCGGCATCGCCCTGGCGGTCATGGTGGCCGACTGCATTCCCATCCTCCTCCACGATCCCGAACGAGGGGTCGTCGCCGCCGTCCACGCCGGCCGAAACGGCACCTTTTTGCAGATCGCTCCCAAAACCGTCGAGACGATGGCGGAACGTTTCGGCTGCCGACCGGAAGAGATGCGGGTATGGATGGGGCCCTCCATCCGCGTCTGCTGCTACGAAGTGGGCGACGAAATCGCCGAAATCGCACGGAAAAATTTCGGGGAAGCGTATGTGAACGGTCGTTCTCTCGACCTGCCGGCCCTCAACCTGGACCAGCTCCTGAAAGCGGGCGTCAAGCCCGAAAACATCGAAGTTTCAAGCGTCTGCACCCGCTGCGACAAAAACTATTTCTCCTACCGACGCGAGGGTACGACCGGACGGTTTGCAGGTCTCATCTGGATGGAGGCTTAGAGCTGCCGGTTCTAATCTTTTCGATCCACTCGTCGAGCCGCTTTTCGTAGCCGACCCTTTTGGATTCGTAGAATTTCAAAGGCTTTTGCAGATAGGGCTGCTCGACCCAGCCGCCGAAGTCGTGGGGGTAGAGATAGCCCGGATGGTCGGGGCTGCGCAGATGCCGGGGCACCGGCTGGAGCTCCCCTTTCTCCACGGCTTTGACGGCCCGGTTGACGGCGGTGTAGGCGGCGTTGGACTTGGGGGAGCTGGTCAGGTAGACGCAGCACTGGCTCAGAATGATGCGCGCTTCGGGATAGCCGATACGGCTGACGGCCGTCATCGTATCCACGGCGATGCCCAGGGCGTTGGGATTGGCGTTGCCGATATCCTCGCTGGCGAAGATCACCATGCGCCGGGCGATGAATTCTGGCGGCTCGCCGCCGACGATCAGGCGGGCCATCCAGTAGAGCGCCGCGTCGATGTCGCTGCCCCGCATGCTTTTGATAAAGGCGCTGGCGAGATTGTAGTGGGTATCGCCGCTGTTGGCGCCGTCGTGCAGGGCGGCGGGACGAAGCTGCCTGAGGGTCTCCACGCTCACCTCTTCGGCCGTCGCCGCGGCCGCTTCGAGGAGATTGAGCATGGCGCGCATGTCGCCGCCGCTGGAGTCGATCAGATAGGCCGCGGCCGCTTCGTCGACGATGATCCCCTCTTTTTGGGCCACTTTTTCGAGCATACGCTCCAGATGGTGCGGCTGCAGCGGCTTGAACTCGAAAAGCAGGGAGCGCGAACGCATCGCCGCGGTGAGGGAGAAGTAGGGGTTCTCCGTCGACGCGCCGACGATCAGCGCGTCGTAACGCTCCATAAAGGGCAGAAGCACCTCCTGCTGGGTCCTGGACAGCCTGTGGACCTCATCGATGAAAACGAGCGGTTTTCTGAGCGCCTGGGCGTACCGTTTGAAGATGGAGCGCAGCTCGTCGACCTTGAGGGTCGTGGCGTTGAGCTCGTAGAAGGGACGGTCGAGGATTTCGGCGACGAGACGGGCGAGGGTGGTCTTTCCCGTACCGGGCGGACCATAGAAGAAGCTGTGCTGCAGAGCTTCCCGTTCGATGAGCTTTCGCAGCGGTGCGCCGGGAGCGAGGAGGTGCTCCTGGCCTAAAAAGTCGTCGAGGCTTTTGGGCCGGTAGAGGAGGGCGAGATTCTTACGCATTGCCCATTAGGCGCGAAGCGCCTTCCCCAATGACCAATGACCAATGACCAGTGACCAATGACAAACTTAACCGATCACCTGCACGATGACTTTCCGCTCCCGCGGACCGTCGAATTCGCACAGAAAGATCCCCTGCCACTCGCCGAGCATCAGCGCGGCGTTCTCCATCGGTACGACGACCCTGGCGCCGCAGATGGCCGACTTGATGTGGGCCGCTGCATTTTCTCCCTGATGGTGGTAGGCGTGCTGGGCCGGCGCGATACGTCCCATCGCCTCCAGAAAGTCGCGTCGGAGTTTCGGGTCGATATTTTCGAAAAGGATGATGCTGCAGGTCGTATGGGGCGTGAAAACGGCGACCAGTCCGCTCTTGATCCCCTTTTTGATCATCGCTTCGCGCACCTCCTCGGTGATATCCACCATCTCCGACGTATGGCGTGTGTTGATCGTCAGTTCCATCATCGTTCCGTCTCCTCCTCTTTTTGGGTTTTGCGCATTTTGTGATTCTCCTCCTGCTGCGCCTTGATGAAGGCATGCAGGTCGTCGTACTCCTTCTGAGTCAGAAACCGCGTCTTTCCTTTGGGGAGGTTGTTGAGAGAGATGCCCCCGAAGCTGACGCGGTGCAGGTCCAGCACCTCCCGGTCGAAATGGGCGAAGAAGCGGCGCAGTTCACGGTTTTTTCCTTCCCCGATCGCGACCCTGATCTTCGAATAGTTGGATTCGTTCTTGAGAATCTGGTAGGCGAAGAAGGGCGCGAACTCCATCTCGTCGATCTCGCTCTTTTCGTGCGCCCCCTTTTTTCCTTTGATGCGGATTCCCTCCTGCATCGCCTTTTCCATGGCATGGGTGATGGAGCCTCTGAGTTTGAGGTTGTAGACCCGCTCCAGGTTGCTGCGCATCAGGATATCGGCGACTCTCGGCGAATCGGTCAGCAGCAGCAGCCCCTCGCTGGCGTAGTCGAGCCGTCCCACGGGAACGAAATGGGCGAAACGTTTCGGAAGGGCATCGTAGATGGTTTTCCGCCCCAGCGGGTCCTTTTTCGTCACCAGCTCCCCTTTGGGCTTGTGGTAGACGATGACCGTCATTTCGTGCATCGATTTGGGTTTGACCGGGCGGCCGTTGACTTTCACCTTGTCCTCTTTCGTCACCCGGGTGGCCAGGTCGGTCACGACCTTTCCATTGACCTCTACCTTCCCTTCGGCGATCAGCCTGTCGGCTTCCCGGCGGGAGTATTTCGTGTTGTGGGAGATGAATTTGTTGAGCCGGATTCCATCTCCTCTCTTTCCGGTTTCCGGTTTCTGCTTTCCGTTCATTTCTTGATTCCCGCTTCCACCAGATCGTGAAGGTGCAGCACACCTTTCACATGCCCTTCGTCGTCGACGATGGGGAGCATCTGGATTTTGTGATTTTCGATCATCTCGAGCGCTTCGGCCGCGAGCATTCTCGGATTGGTACATGTTTTGGGCGAGAGGTTGGCGTATTTCACCGCTTCGGCTTCGATGGAGAAATCCTTTTTCATCAGGGCCCGACGCACGTCGCCGTCGCTGAGCACACCGGCCAGTCTGCCGTCGTCGTCCAGGATCAGGACGTTGCCCAGACGCCCCTCGCTCATGACGACGACCGCTTCCTTCAGAGGCGTTTTCATCCCTATGACAGGCAGGTTCTCCCGGCGCATCACATCCTCGATCTTGACGAAAAGCCGTTTGCCCAGCGCACCGCCGGGATGGAAGGAGGCGAAATCCTCCGCCCGGAAATTGCGTTTTTTCATCAGGGCCACGGCCAGGGCGTCACCCAGCGCCAGCGTCAACGTCGTCGAAGAGGTGGGGGCGGCTCCCAGCGGACACGCCTCCTTTTCGACATGGATCGAGAGAAAGACATCACCGTATTCGGCCAGGGTCGAGTTTTCATCTCCCGCCATTGCGATGAGGGGAATGTCGAACCGTTTGATATGGGGCAGGATGTTGATCAGCTCCTCGCTCTCGCCGCTGTAGCTGATGGCGATGACCGAATCCTCGGGCCCGATCATCCCCAGGTCGCCGTGAAGCGCTTCGGTGGGATGGATGAAGAAGCTCGGCGTCCCGGTGCTGGCCAGCGTGGCGGCGATCTTCGCGCCGATCAGTCCCGATTTGCCCACCCCCGTCACGATGCATTTGCCCTTCGTGGCGTACATGATCTCGACGGCGCGGTCGAAATCCTCGTCGATACGGTTCATCGCATCCAGAAGCGCCTGCGCTTCGGTCTGCAACACGTCTTTGGCGATATCCTGCGGATTCATCTATCTCCCTGGGAGGCTTGGGTTTTGGTTATAGATTTTAGCATAAAGCGGGAAGGGGAGGGAGGTTCACCCTCCCGAAAAGGCGGTCAGACGACATAGATGGTAGGCACGATCAGCGGATAGCGCTTCATCTTCCGAAGCACGTGTTTGCGCACCGCCTGACGGATGTCGTTTTCGATCGTACGGGTATCGAGCTGCTCCGCGTCTTTTTGGTGCACCATGTAGGTTTCGATGATCGCTTCGACCTCTTTGGCGAACTTCTTGTCGTCCTTGTCCGCCACGAGACCGAAACTGCTGACCCGCGGATGGCCCACCAGTTTGTGGGTGCGCTGATCGATCTGCGCGACGATCATGATGATCCCCTCCGTCGCCAGCTTCTGGCGGTCGAGGACGATGTCGTTCTGGATCTCGGCGTTGGCCTGGTTGTCGATGTAGGTCTTTCCGGTCTTGATCGCCTTGACCTTTTTCATGTACTTGGGTGTGATCTCCACCTGGTCGCCGTCGCTCATGAGCAGGATGTTTCTCTCGTCGACGCCGCATTCGACCGCCGTTTTGGCGTGGCGGGCGATGTGGTTGTACTCGCCGTGGACCGGCAGGAAAAATTTGGGCTGCGTCAGGCGCAGCATCAGCTTCTGCTCCTCCTGGGCCGCGTGTCCGGAGACGTGGATCTCGCTGAAATCCTGATAGGCCACCGTCGCGCCGGCGCGCATCAGATGGTTCATGACCCGTGAAACGCTTCCTTCGTTGCCCGGAATCGCCTTGGCCGAGATGATGATCGTGTCGCTGGGCTTGATCTTGATGTGGCGGTGCTCGTCGGTCGCCATCCGGTAGAGGGCGCTCATCGGCTCTCCCTGGCTTCCCGTGGTGACGATCAGGACTTCGTTGTCGCTGTAGCGCACCACTTCGTGGGCGTCGATGAAGATATCCTCGGGCAGATCGATATACCCCAGCTGTCGGGCCGTTTCGAGGTTACGCTCCATCGAGCGCCCGATGACGGCCACTTTCCGGCCATATTTGAGACCGTGTTCGATCGCCTGGTAGACACGGTGGATGTTGGAGGAGAAGGTCGACATGATGACGCGTCCCTTCGCCTTGGCGAAAAGGTGGTCGAAAGTGGGGCCGACCGTCTTTTCGCTTCGCGTGATTCCCGGCTTGTGGGAGTTGGTACTGTCCGAAAGCAGCAGAAGCACCCCCTCCTCGCCGTACTGGGCGATACGGTGCAGATCCGCCGGATAGTCGTCCACGGGCGTGTGGTCGATCTTGAAGTCGCCCGTATGGAAGATGACCCCTGCGGGCGTACGGATCGCCAGCGACGAAGCGTCGATGATGGAGTGGGTCATGTGGAGCCACTCGATCTCGAAATCTCCGATTTTGATCGGTTTGCGCTTCTCGACATAGCGGAAATATTTGGCCTTGTCGTTCTTGAGGCCGTGCTCGTCGAACTTGTTGGCGATCATCCCCAGCGGCAGCGGCGTCCCGTAGATCGGAAACTTGAGCTCCTTGAAGAGGTAGGGCACGGCACCGATGTGGTCTTCGTGGGCGTGGGTGATGACGATGCCGTCGATCTTGTCCTTGATCGCATGCAGATAGCTGAAATCGGGCACCAGGATGTCGACGCCGTGCATCTCCTCGCTGGGGAAACTCATCCCCACGTCGATGATGATGGCGCTGTTTTCGGTTTCGAGCACCGCCATGTTGCCACCGATCTCTCCCAGACCCCCCAGGGGCGTGAAACGGACGCGGGCCTTGTTGTTGATATCGATCTTGTTGGCCGTCTTCAGACGCTCCTCGTGAACCGCCTTGTTGGCGGCGATCGCCTGGTTGATATCGGTGTAGACACCGTCTTTGCTCCGCTGAACGTTGGCGGGTGTTTTGTAGTGGGATTCGGGGTTGCGGCTGTTGCCCCGTCCCCGTCCTCTCTGGCCGCCGCGGCCGCGCTGGGAGCTTTTCTGGCCGCCGCGCTGCTTGCTCTGGCCGCCCTGCTGGGAACTTTTCTGCTGATCCTGACGCTTTTCTCCCTGCTGCTGGCTGCCGCCGCTTCGGGGGCGTCTGGGACGGCGGCTCCGTCCGCCTGAACTTCCGCCGCCGCTTTGCTGAGCGTTTTGGCTACTCTGGTTTTTCTGATTGTTTTGATTGTTCTGATTGCTGTTGGAGGGGTTGTTCCCCTGCTGTTTCTTTTCGTCCATCTGTATCACCTTTCAATAAACTGTATAGGTGGTGATAGAGGGATGTCTCCACTTCATGGGGACGGACGGAGGGTTTGAGGCCGAGTCGCTCGAGAGCCCTTTTTACATCGTTCTTGTCGAAACGGGCCGAAAGATTTCTGGCCAGTGTCTTGCGCGGCTGGGTAAACGCCGTCTTCAGAAACGTTTCGAACGCCGGGTCGTCCAGGGAGCAGTGCTTGACGATCCGCAGAATCGACGACATCACTTTGGGGGCGGGCACGAAAGATTCGGGCGGTACGTCGAATAGCAGCCGCGCATCTCCACAGCTCTGCGCCAGTACGGCAAGAGACGAAAAAGCCTTTTCGCCCGCTTTCGCACTGAACTTCTCCGCCACCTCTTTCTGCACCATGACAAGAAGACTCGAACAGTTCGGGTCCTTGAGCGCACGCAAAATGATGTTGGTCGCGATGTAATAGGGGAGATTGGCGACCAGATGGTAGGGCCGGTCCTCCAAACTCTCTTTTTCCCAGTGACTCAGAACATCTGTGCAACGAAGTTTCAGCCGCCCATTTTCCAGGTCCGCTGCAAAACGCTGGCGCAAATGTCCACAAAGGTCTCTGTCCACCTCATAAGCGGTGACATCCTTTTTCTCGACCAGATATCTGGTCAAATCACCTAATCCAGGCCCAATCTCCACGACCGGTCTGTCGTCGTTGGGCATCGATTCGATGATCCTGTGCAAGACGGTTTCGTCTTTGAGAAAATTCTGGCCGAACTTTTTTTTGGCCCTCTTCTCTTCGGAATTGAATGAATTGCGCTTAATCATACTGAAACTTTTCTTAAATTTAGATTATGTTTTTTAAAAAACGCTTAAAGCTTTACACATTTCATCGACGAATGCGATATAATGCGACGAACATTATACATATAAATGGAAAAAATACAAATAGGGGTCTGCTCCTTGGAAACATTCGCAAAACGTATCATTCCCTGTCTCGACGTCAAAGACGGACGGGTCGTCAAGGGTGTCAACTTCGTCGGTCTCAAGGATGCCGGCGATCCTGTCGAAGTGGCCAAACGCTACAACGAGGAGGGGGCGGACGAAGTCACGTTTCTGGACATCACCGCCAGCCATGAAAACCGCGACACGATCGTCCACATCGTCGAAGAGGTCGCCAAAGAGGTTTTCATACCCCTCACCGTCGGCGGGGGCATCCGCAAGCTCGAAGACATCTACGCGCTTTTGAATGTCGGATGCGACAAAGTGAGTGTCAACTCCGCCGCCATCAAACGGCCGGAATTCATCGACGAAGGGGCCAAGCGCTTCGGTTCCCAGTGCATCGTCGTCGCCATCGACGCCAAACGGGTCGCTCCCGGCAAATGGAACGTCTTCATCAACGGCGGACGGATCGACACCGGCATCGAGGTACTGGGCTGGGCGAAAGAGGTGGTCGACAGAGGTGCGGGCGAGATCCTGCTCACTTCGATGGATGCCGACGGCACCAAGGCCGGTTACGACAACGAGCTCAACCACGCCGTCAGCACGGCCGTCAACGTCCCTGTCATCGCCAGCGGCGGTGCGGGCACGATGGAGCACATCAAAGAGGCTTTCGAAGCGGGAGCCGACGCGGCTCTGGCCGCCTCGATCTTCCACTTTAGAGAGATCGAGATCGCCGACCTGAAGCGCTACCTTCACGACAACCATATACCGGTACGCCTATGATCGTCTGCGCGGGCAACAACGAGACCTTCCCCTTCGCCACGCCGATCGGAATGGGGCTGTGTGAAAGCGCTGTCAACCTGACACGTCTTGTCATGATGACACCGCCGGAGTTTCTTCTTTTTGTCGGGAGTGCGGGCAGCTACGGCCATTACGAAATTTTCGATATCGTCGAGTCGAAGGCCGCCAGCCAGATCGAACTCTCTTTTCTGGAAAAAAAGAGTTACACACCCCTGGAAAACAACGTTATCGTCTCCGACGAAAATGTTTCACGTGAAACACCCGTCACCAAACTGGCGAACGCGGACAGGCCTATCATCGTCAACTCCAGCAACTACATCACGACGGACTTCGATCTCGCGAAGCGCTTCAACGGACTGGGGATAGGGCTGGAGAACATGGAGTTCTATGCCGTGATGCAGGTGGCCCAGAGCTTCGACATCCCATGTGGGGGAATTTTCGTCGTCACCAATCGCTGCGACGAAAAGGCCCATCAAGATTTCGTCAGAAACCACGACGAAGCGATGAAACGACTGACAAACTATTTGACAAAGAGGATACCCAACCTTGAAACCATCGATTCTTGACTACACTCAGGACGAACTGGGAGAGATGATTCCCCCCAAGTTCAGAGCGAAACAGATTTTCAACTGGATCTATCAACAGCACGTCGACAACTTTTCACAGATGGAAAACATCCCGAAAAAGCTGAGAAACGAGTTGGAAGAGAGATTCGTTCTCTCACCCTTGAAGATCGTGCAGAAACAGCAAAGCAGCGACGGCAGCATCAAATATCTTTTCGGGCTGCGGGACGGACATACCGTCGAAGCGGTCCTTTTGAAGATGAAGGATGCACAGTACGATGAAAAAGGGGAACTGATTCACCATGCCAAATACACCGTCTGTGTCTCGACCCAGGTGGGATGCAAAGTGGGGTGTGCGTTCTGTCTGACTGCCAAAGGAGGTTTCATACGAAACCTTACGGCTGGGGAGATCGTAGGGCAGGTACTCGAAATCAAGAAAGACAACGACATCGCCAGTAACCGTAGAGTCAACATCGTCTACATGGGTATGGGCGAGCCGCTCGACAACCTCGACAACCTTGCCAAAGCGATCAGGATATTCGCCAACGAGAATGGACTCAGTATCTCGCCAAAACGACAGACCGTGTCAACGAGCGGCATCAGCACGAAGATCAAAAAGCTCGGCGAAATGGAACTCGGTGTGCAGTTGGCGATCAGTCTGCACGCCGTTGACGACGAGTTAAGGGAAGAGTTGATACCGATGAACAAGGCTTACAACATCGCGTCGATCATCGAAGCGGTCAGAGCGTTCCCGGTCAATACACGTAAACGTGTCATGTTCGAGTATCTTGTCATCAAGGACGTCAACGACGACATCGCCAGTGCCAAGAAACTGATCAAGCTCCTCGAAGGGATAAAGTCGAAGGTGAATCTGATCTATTTCAATCCCTATCCGGGCACACGTTTCGAGCGCCCCGAGCCCGAAAAGATGAAAAAATTCCAGGAATACCTGCTTAGCAAGGGGCTGCTTTGCACGATTCGCGAGTCGAAAGGCCTCGATATCAGCGCAGCCTGCGGTCAGCTCAGAGAGCAGGAACTCGAAGGAGTGACGAAATGACCTACCTCGACTACGGAATGATACTTTTCCTCGTCCTCGTCGTCATCGTCGGGGTCGGAGGATTCATTCTGGCGAACCGGGATTGAACCGGTTGTCAGGTTTGACAATCAACCCTTTCAACGACTCGAAATCGAATTTCGACACGAGACGATAGAGAGTCCCTTCATAATCGAACTCCAGAGACTGGGCGTGCAGAAGCATCCGCTCGGCCCCCATGTAATAAAGCCTCTTCTCCCTTGACAGTTTCTTGTCAAGATACTCGATCGCGACGTCGTTGGGTACGCCGTAGATCGGATCTCCGATGATCGGATGTTTCACGTGAAACAAATGGACCCTGATCTGATGCTGTCTGCCGGTATGGGGAAAAGCTTCGACGAGGGTCGCGTCGTGCTCTTCATCGTATTCGATCGGCACGAAGTGTGTCAAAGAGGGTTTCCCCTCCGGATGGACCAGAACTTTCAGTTTGATCGTGGAGAAGTCGTCGTTTCTCTTCAAGGGTACATTCACTTCGAAGGGTTCCGTGATCTTTCCACGCACCCAGGCGAGATAGCTCTTTTTGACGCCACGCGCCTCGAAAAGCATCTTCAGCTTTCTCTCCGCGTCCTTGTTACGGCTTATGAGCAAAAGACCGCTGGTCTCCATGTCGATGCGATGGATCGCGTTGGCTCCGTTGCCGAAGATGTGACGGATGTCGTCGAGCATGGAGTAGGGGGTTCGGTGGGTCGTCGGGTGGACGAGTACGCCGCTGGGCTTGTCGAAAAGCGCGAAATCTTTCGCCACGAAGATCGGCTCGACGCCACGGCTCTCGGGGACGAACTGTTTGACCTGGATATCTCCCGAGATCTCTCTGCCGCTGTGGGTCCAGACACGTCCGTTGACAAAAAGTCTGCCGGTAGCGACAATCTTCTGCGCTTCCCCCTGCCTGACGCCGAGCTGTCGCATCAGAAACAGAAATGCCGGTGTCGGTTTCTCGATATAGAACGATCGGTTGACAAAAGCCATAAAACTCCCAATAGATGATGTTTGAAATTTTTACCTCTTTTTAACACATTTTTCTATAAAATCTCTATATTTTCAATGGGTAATTTTTACTGAGCAAAAGGATTGTAATGGTCGAACGATACGCCAGAGAAGAGATGAAGTCCAAATGGACGATGCAGGCCAAGTACCAGGCGTGGCTCGATGTGGAGATCGCAGCCGTCAAAGCGTGGAACCGTCTGGGCCTCATTCCGGATGAAGACGCCAAAAAGATCGAAGAGAACGCCTCTTTCGACATCGATCGCATCGACGAGATAGAGAAAGAGACGCGACACGATGTCATCGCTTTCCTGACATCCGTGGCGGAGAGCCTCGGAGAGGAGAGCCGCTGGGTACACTACGGCATGACCAGCTCCGACACGATCGACACGGCTGTCGCCCTGCAGATGCGCGACAGCCTGAAACTGATCATCGAGGATGTCAAGCAGGTGATGGAGACGATCAAGCGGCGCGCCATGGAGCACAAAATGACGCTGATGGTCGGACGCAGCCACGGCATCCACGGCGAGCCGATCACCTTCGGCCTCGTCCTTGCCATCTGGTACGACGAGATGAAACGGCATCTGAAAAATCTGGAGGAGACGCTGGAAGTGATCAGCGTCGGCAAAGTGAGCGGCGCCATGGGCAACTTCGCCCACGCCCCGATGGAGCTGGAGGAGTATGTCTGTGAAGAGCTGGGGCTCAAACCCGCCCCCGTGAGCAACCAGGTCGTCCAGCGCGACCGCTACGCCCGCCTCATGAGCGCTCTGGCTCTGGTGGCATCCACCGTCGAGAAGATCGCCGTCAACATCCGCCACTTCCAGAGAACGGAAGTCTACGAGTGCGAGGAGTACTTCCACAAAGGACAGAAGGGAAGCTCCGCCATGCCCCACAAACGCAACCCGGTGCTCAGCGAAAACCTGACGGGACTGGCGCGGATGGTGCGAAGCTACTGCATCCCGGCCATGGAGAACGTGGCCCTCTGGCACGAGCGTGACATCAGCCACAGCTCCGTGGAGCGCTTCATCCTGCCCGACGGCTTCGTCACCGCCGACTTCATGCTGATGCGCCTCAACGGCCTGCTGGACAAACTGGTCGTCTACCCCGAAAACATGATGAAAAACCTCAACCTCACAGGCGGCCTGGTCTTTTCACAGCGGGTACTGCTGGAGCTTCCCAAACGGGGCGTGACCAGGGAAGACGCCTACAAGATCGTCCAGCGCAACGCGATGAAAGTGTGGGAGGACCTGCAAAAGGGCAAACCGGCCCTGAACGAAAAAGGGGAGAGCCTCTATCTGCAGTATCTCCTCGCCGACGAAGAGCTGCGCAGCAAACTGAGCGAAGAGGAGATCCGTGACTGTTTCGATTACGGATACTACACCAAAAACGTGGACAGAATTTTCGCCCGCGTCTTCAACGACTGAAATTGAGAGGGAGTTAAATGTCACTGGGAGTGTTGACAGTCATCAAGCGAAACGGCAGAGCCGAACCGCTTGACATCACGAAGATTCAAAAATACACATCGGCCGCCGTCGAGGGACTCGAAGGTGTCAGCCAGAGCGAACTGGAAGTGGATGCGAAAATCCAGTTCCGCGACCGCATCACGACCGAGGAGATCCAGCAGACACTGATCAAGACGGCCGTTGACAAGATAGACATCGACCGGCCCAACTGGACCTATGTGGCGGCACGTCTTTTCCTCTACGACCTTTACCACAAAGTCAACGGGTTTACAGGCTACAACCACCTGCGTGACTATTTCGAAAAGGGAGAGAAGGAGGGGAGGATCGTCCTGGGCCTCAAGGAGAAGTACGACCTGGACGATCTCAACGACTACATCAAGCCCGAACGCGATCTGCAGTTCACCTATCTGGGTATCCGTACCCTCTACGACCGATACCTTCTCAAAGACAGGGAGAACAACCCGATCGAACTGCCCCAGCACCTCTTCATGGGCGTGGCGATGTTCCTGGCCCAGAACGAGCTCAACTGCCAGGAGTGGGCCAAGAAGTTCTACGACGTCATCAGCAAATTCGAAGTGATGGTCGCGACTCCCACACTCTCCAACGCCCGCACGCCGCGCCACCAGCTCTCCTCCTGCTACATCGGAAGCACCCCCGACAAGATCGAGGGGATCTTCGACGCCTACAAGGAGATGGCGCTGCTCTCCAAATTCGGCGGCGGCATCGGCTGGGACTGGTGCAAGGTCCGGGGCATGGGCAGCTACATCGACAGCCACAAGAACGCCGCGGGCGGCATCGTCCCTTTTCTGAAGATCACCAACGACATCGCGATCGCCGTCGACCAGCTGGGCACCCGCAAAGGCGCCATCGCCGTCTATATCGAACCGTGGCATATCGATGTCTGGGATTTCATCGACCTGAAGAAAAACTCGGGAGAGGAGAGACGGCGCGCCCACGATCTCTTCCCGGCCCTGTGGATCAACGATCTGTTTATGAAACGGGTCGCCGAAGACGGCGTCTGGACGCTTTTCGACCCCTACGAGACGGGTGACCTGACCGACCTCCACGGAGAAGCCTTCGAAAAGCGCTACATCGAGTACGAAAACGATCCGGAGATCCTCAAGGAGCGGGTCAAGGCCAAAGAGCTCTGGAAAAAGATCCTGATGAGCTACTTCGAGGTGGGCAACCCCTTCCTCTGCTTCAAGGATACGGCCAACAAGGTCAATCCCAACGACCACTGCGGCATCATCCGCAGCTCCAACCTCTGTACCGAAATCTTCCAGAACACGGAGCCCAACCACTACAAAGTCCAGGTGAAATTCACCGACGGCACGACAACCCTCTACGAAGAGGAGGAGGATGTCAAGGTCGACAGCGGAATCGTCAAAAAGGCGAAAAAGATCACGGCGCTGGACAGCATCGGCGGCAAGGATATCTACATCGTCGAAAAGGTGGGCGAAGACGGCAAGACGGCGGTCTGCAACCTGGCCAGCGTCAACCTCTCCAAGATCAACACCCAGGAGGATATCGAACGGGTCATTCCGATCGCCGTTCGTATGCTCGACAACGTCATCGACCTCAACTTCTACCCTCTCGAAAAGGTCAAGAAGACCAACGAACGCTCCAGGTCTATCGGGCTGGGCGTCATGGGCGAAGCCCAGATGGTGGCGGAAAAGCAGGTCAAATGGGGCAGTCCCGAGCATCTCAACCTGATCGACGAAGTGATGGAGATGATCAGCTACAACGCCATCAAAGCCTCCTCCAACCTCGCCATCGAGAAGGGGGTCTATCCCGATTACGAAGGGTCAAAATGGAGCCGTGGCATCCTGCCCATCGACAACGCCAACCCCAACGCCCTGGCACTGACCGACAGGGGAGGGCTCTTCGGCTACATCTACGACTGGGAAGCGCTGAGGAAAAAGGTCAAAGAGGACGGTATGCGAAACGGCTACCTGATGGCCATCGCCCCCACCAGCTCCATCTCGATCCTGGTGGGAACCACCCAGACCATCGAGCCGGTCTACAAGCGCAAATGGTTCGAAGAGAACCTCAGCGGCCTGATTCCCGTCGTCGTCCCCAACCTCTCTCCCGATACGTGGGAGTACTATACCCCCGCCTACGAGCTCGACCAGAAGGTTCTGGTACGGGCGGCGGCGGTGCGCCAGAAGTGGATCGACCAGGGCCAGAGCCTCAACATCTTCATGTCCCTGGACAAAGCGAGCGGGCGCTACCTGCACGAAATCTACACCGAAGCGTGGCGCCTGGGAATCAAATCGACCTACTATCTGCGGAGCCAGTCGCCGGAGATGATCGAAGATGTCGCCGACCGCAGCATGGAGTGTCTGGGCTGTCAGTGAAAAACGGAAATTTCCAGTCGCCTTTTTCAGGCGGCCGGAGCCATCTTGTTATAAGTTTTTTTTATTTATAAAACCTATTTTATCTACTTTTCGATAAAATCAATTTCTCTCAAATCATCTCACACGCAAGAGGTACCTGACAACTATGAAAAAGAAGCTCTACAGCACCGAATGTGACACATCACGTTCGACTACCTCGATCATCAACGGCTGCACCGCCGGCATCATCAACCTCAACAGAAACCGGTACGAATGGGCCTACAATCTCTGGGAAGTGATGATGGCCAACACCTGGTTTCCCAAAGAGGTGGACCTGACCGAAGACGCCAGAGACTACAAACACCTCCTGCCCGCCGAAAAGCGGATGTACGACAAGGTCCTGGCGCAGCTGATCTTCATGGACTCTATCCAGACCAACAACACCGTTGACAATGTCAACCCCTGGATCACCGCGCCGGAAGTCAACATGTGTCTCGTACGTCAGGCCTTCGAGGAGGCGCTCCACTCCCAGAGCTATGCCGTCATGGTAGACTCCATCTCGATCAACACCGACGAGATCTACGACATGTGGAAATCGGACACGGAGCTGCTGCGCAAAAACTCCTTCATCGGGGACGTCTACGAAACCTACGGCGAAAAGGCCCAGGACGACGACGAGGCGAAGATCTACATGCTGGTGGCCAACCAGTGTCTGGAGGGAATCTACTTCTACAGCGGTTTCTCCGCCATCTACGCCCTGGCCCGCAGCGGCAAGATGCTCGGATCCGCACAGATGATCCGCTTCATCCAGCGCGACGAGGTGACCCACCTGGCACTCTACTCCAACATCATCAAGGAGATCAAGAAAGAGTACCCCCACCTCTTCAACGACCGTGTCGTGGGCAACATGCGCGAAATGTACCGCCAGGCCTACGAGCTGGAGCGCAACTGGGGATGGTACGTCACCGAAGACCAGATCCTGGGCCTCAACCAGCAGATCATCGACCAGTACATCCAGTACCTGACCGACAAGCGTCTCAAGGCGATCGGACTGGAGCCGATGTTCGGCGCCGACAACCCGATCAAATGGGTCGACAGCTTCTCGACGTTCAACGACCAGAAGACCAACTTCTTCGAAGGAAACGTCACGAACTACTCCAAAGGCAGCATCAGCTTTGACGACTTCTAGACCGCCGAAACGCTGCTTCGCCCTCCAGCTGCCGACCGATCCGGACGACTTCGAAACGAACGTTGACAGACTCTGTCGGGAGATCGAAAGACTCCCGGCGGAATCGATCGTGGTGACACCGGAAGTCTTCGTCACGGGCTACCCTTACGACCGCATGGAGGAGGCGGCGGAGGTTTCCCGAAAAGCGCTGGAGAGGGTATTGTCACTCTCGAGAGACAAAACCGTCACGTTGACAATCATCGTCAAAGAAGACGACAACTTCTACAACCGCACCTTCGTACTCCACAACGGTGAAATCGTCCACACCCAGGACAAGATACGGCTCTTCCTTCTGGGGGACGAAGACAGATATTTCGCGCCCGGCAGCGAAGAGAAGATGAAGATCTTCGAAATCGACGGGATGAAGATCGGCCTGATGGTCTGCTTCGAAGTGCGCTATACCGAGTTCTGGCAAAAACTTAGAGGCGCCGACCTGATCATGGTGCCCGCACGCTGGGGACTTCCCAGAAAGAGCCATCTGGAGATCCTGCCCCAGGCTCTGGCCATCTGCGACCAGTGCTACTGCATCGTCGCCAACAGCGCCGACGAAGAGATGGCCAAGAGCAGCGCCGTCATCGACCCCAACGGCGAAAAGATCGCGGACGACAACGCCGCCGTCATCGAGGGGGTCGTCGACTTCCGGCGTATCAGACTGATCCGCCGCTACATCCGCATGGGAATATTCAATGATTGAACGCGCCAAACAGATCAAACTGGAAAATTTCGCCGACGACATCGCGTCGGAGATCCCTTTGACACCCGCCATTTACAAAGCCTTTACAGCCGTCGACAGAGAGCTCTTCGTCCCCGTCGGTTTCAAACACTGGGCCTACCGCCTCGACGCCCTGCCGATCAAGGCGAACCAGTGGATCAGCTCACCGCTGACCGTGGCGAAGATGACCGTCTACCTGGAACCCGAGGGAGCCGACAACGTCCTGGAGATCGGCTGCGGCAGCGGCTACCAGGCCGCCATACTCTCGCAGCTCTTTCGGCGCGTCTTCACGATCGAGCGGATCGACGCCCTGCTCAAGGAGGCGAAAGAGCGTTTCAGGAAGCTCGATATCCACAACATCCACACGCGCCTCGACGACGGCCAGCGGGGGTGGCGCCAGTACGCTCCTTTCGAGAGGATACTCTTTTCCGCTTCGACGCCGAAAGTCCCGGAAACCCTTTTCGAGCAGCTCGCCGAAGGGGGCATCCTCGTGGCGCCGATCGAGAAGGGAGGCGAGCAGATCATCACCCAGTTCAGAAAGAGCGGAGAGACGATCACCGAAACACCGAAAGAGAGCTGTCTCTTCGTCCCTGTCAAATCGGGCGTGGAGTAAACGCCCGCTTTACACTCCAAACCGCCTATCCCCGGAGTTCTCCCCACGGTTTTTGGTATAATGTATCGAAAATGACAACGATGGGACAAAACGATGCAACAACTTGTCAAACCCTCCGAATACGCCAAAATGCACGGACTCTCCCGCCAGAGCGTCTACGCCAAGATCAAGCGGGGCACGCTCCCTTCCCGGAAGATCGATGGACGCTACTATGTCATCGTCGCGTCGGACATTGAATCGGAGGTTGACAAACCGACAACGGAAGAGACGATCGAGCGGGTATCGCTGATCGACGAGTACCGTGAAGTCCTCAGCGCCAAAGACGAAACCATCGAAGTCCTCAAAGCCGCCATCGAGGACCTCAAGGAAGCCAACGCCCAGATCACCCAGACGCTTCAGCAGGAGATCACGCTGCTCAAACAGGCTTTCCACGAAATGAAAGCGATCTACCAGCGCGACTATCAGCTCACCCACACCGCCCAGAGCGCGCCGGAAGAACAGGAGGAGGGCGGACACATCGAAGTCGAGCCCGAAGAGGCCCCCGCGACCCCCGTCACCGAAGAGAAGAGAAAGCCGGCAAAAAAGCAGAAAAGCAAAAAAGAGAAAAAGAAGGGTAAAGAGAGCGAGGAGGAGTGCTGGATCCCTCTCGGCGACCTCATCCAACGCCAACAGTTCAACTACAACAAAGCCAAACAGGTCGTCAAGCGTTTCAAGAAAGCCTACAAAAAAGGAGACAGGCGAATCAAGAAGCAAAACGGCATCTATTTCATCTCCTGCTACGAT
The DNA here is from genome assembly GCF_029933015.1 of Hydrogenimonas sp. GTDB lineage: Bacteria > Campylobacterota > Campylobacteria > Campylobacterales > Hydrogenimonadaceae > Hydrogenimonas. The sequence continues at coordinate 23,514 of NZ_JAOZOZ010000010.1, forward strand.
TTTTACGAAGATATTTTGGACTGAAGAAAAATTTTGGTATAATTCCCGTCTCCAATGTCGGGGTGTGGCGCAGCCTGGTTAGCGTGCTACCTTGGGGTGGTAGAGGCCGCGGGTTCAAATCCCGCCACTCCGACCATTGCTTC
>NZ_JAOZOZ010000080.1 GCF_029933015.1 Hydrogenimonas sp.
AATACGGTTTCGTCACCCTGATGGGCGACATCGCCAAACCCCTCTTCTGGGGGCTTCTCATCGGTGCGGCGATCACGGTGGCGATCCCCGAAAACGTGGGCGAGATGCTCGCAAACCACGCCTGGCTGGGGTACCTGCTCGTCATCGCCGTCGCCGTGCCGATGTACGTGTGCGCTACGGCGAGCCTGCCCATCGCCGCGTCGCTGGTGCTCTCGGGCGTGAGCCTGGGAGCCGCTTTCGTGTTCCTCAGTGCCGGCCCGGCGACCAACACGGTCACGATGGGCGTGGTCAAAAAGATGCTCGGCACCCGGTCGCTTCTCATCTATCTGGCCACCATCGTCGGCGGCTCGCTTCTCTTTGGCATCATGATCGACGCGCTCTTTGACGTCATGCGGGTCGACCCCCGCAGCGTCGTTCATGTCGAGGAAGAGGCAGGCATCCTGGCCGCCCTTTCGTCGCTTCTGATGTGGGTGCTGATTTTGTGGTTTCTTCTGAAGCCGCTCTTTCGCCGCAACCCCCCGTGCGAGGGCCAAAGCTGCTGTTCGTAAACCTGCCCATATAACTTTTTTCATACGGTGCAAAACGCCCCTTTTGCGGTGCGGTTAAGGAAATTGTAAAGCCGATAGATATATACTTACTTACCGTAAAGTAAGGAAAGAGATGAAGGGCAACAAAAAAGAGAAGATCCTGGAAGCCGCGGCGATACATTTCGCCCGCCGCGGCTACGCCAACGCCTCGCTCGAAGAGATCGCCGCCGACGCGGGCGTCACCAAGCCGGCCATCTACTACCACTTCAAGGACAAAGCGGCCCTGTATGAGAGCGTGCTTTGCAGCCGTCTGGAACGGCTGGCGGATGCAGTCGGCCAAGCCGTCGAAGCGCACGAAGCGGTGGAAAAAAGAGTGAAGGCCTACATCGAGAGTTTCGGCGCCTTTTTGGCCGCGCACCGCTGTTTTGCCGCCATGCTCTCGCACGAATTCGCCGACAACGGCCGCAATCTCTCCGACGACGCCACCCGGCAGCTCTCCCGCACCCTGGGACTGGTGACACGTCTGATCGACGAAGGGGTCAAACGCGGAGTTTTCGAGATCGAAAACCCGATGGTGGTGCAGATGATGATCGTCTCGACGCTCATCAATCACCAGACCACCCGCACCCTTCGCAAAAGGGTCGCGACCCAGGCGGCAAAAGAGCTGGGGGGCGTGGCCCTGAGACCCGAACCCGACATGAACGATCTCTCAAAGATCCTGGCAAAGAAAATTCTGAAATTGATCCGAAAGGAGAGACCATGAGATGGCTCCTGCTGCCGATCGCCGGCATCTGGTTGCACGCCGCGACGATGACACAGCTCTTTGACGCGTTGGCCAAACAGCCGCAGACCCGACTGAACGAGACGCGATCGCAACTGGCCGAGCTGGGCGTCAAGAGGGCCAAAGACCGCTTCTGGCCCTCTCTTTCGCTCTTTGCGAGCTTCGAGCACTACAACAGCCCCACCAACCTGCGTCCCATGTCGCCCACGGAGTCGGCGAAGATGAGCGCCGAGGGAAACCCCCTGCCCTTCGCCACGACGATCGAGCGGCTCGGCGCCCGGGTCTCGCTGCCCCTCTTCGCCAAGGAGCTTTTCAGCCTGAGCCGCCAGGCCGAAGCGATGGCCGAAAGCGCCAAGGCCAAAGAGCGGCTCGACTTTTTGCAAAATGAAGCGCTGCTGGTAGGCGCTGACGCCTCGTGGCGCCACCTGCGAAGACTCGAAGCCGCGCTGAAAGCCCGGATGCGTTCCATTGAAAAGACCCGCCGGGATACCGAAATCAAGGTCCAAAGCGGCCGCGCACCCGGCATCGCCCTGGACAAGCTTGACGAGGGGCTCAACCGCCTTCGCATCACGCTCAATGACCTGCATGCCCAGGAGAGCCTTTTGAAATCCCGCATCGAGGCGCTCACCGGCATGCGGCTCGAAAACCCCGCCCCTCTTACGGCTGTGCAGGAAGCGATCGAAGAGGGGGAACTTTTTGCCATCACACCGCTTCGGCACCTCCTCAAAGCCCAGTCGCACGCCGCAGAAGCAGCCAAAGACAGGCTCTACCCCAAAGTGGTCGCCGATGCCTATTGGAGCGAAAACTACGGCCAGAACGCCGTTGCGCCCCTGGGCCGAAGCGATACCGCCGATGACGTGCACAGAGGTTACGGCCGCTACATGGTGGGCCTTACGATGCCGCTGTTTGAAAAAGGACTTCACACCGACATCGAGAGAGCCGAAGTGCGCCTGCGCGAAGCGCAGCTGAAGCTGGCGCAAACCCGACAGGAGCTTGAAGCCAAAGCCGGGGCGCTTCGCGAAAGCCTGGCCCTTGCGCGCCGCTCGCGCGAGCTGGCCCAAAAGAGCGTTCAAAACGAAAAAAACCTCCTCGCTTACGCCAAAGTGGCCTATGAAACCGGACGCCTGAGCGAAGAGGAATATCTGCGCTACGAAGAGGGGATGTTTGCGGCCCAAAGCAAACAAGCCGAAGCCGAAGCCGCCTGGTGGCAGACCCTGGCCCAGTTGGCGGTCATCTACGGCAGCGACCTGCGCGAGATTGTGAAATAGGAAGGAGAAACCCATGAGAAAATCGTTAAAAACCCTGCTTGTCATCGCCGCCGTCGTTCTGCTCGTCGTCGGTGCCGTGCGGGCCGTCAAACACAAAAAGTCCGAGGAAGCGGCCCTGACACCGGCCAAAACCTACGCCGTAGTCGTCGATACCGTCCGTCCCCAAACGGGCCGCGTCACCCTCAGCCTCCCCGCGCTGGCACTGGTGCGAAACGACCGCGACACCCTTGTCGCTTCCAAGCTCGCCGCCCGCATTCTGATGATGCACAAAGCGGGCGCGCGCGTCAAAAAGGGCGAGCCCGTCGTGCGGCTCGACGATCGCGACCTCAGAGCCAAAGCGGCCGCCGTCACAGCACAGATCGCCGGAGCCAAAACGGCCCTGGCCGCCGCCCAAACGGCCCACAAGACGCTCCAGGCAAAACACGCCCGCACCCAAAAACTGATGAAAGTCAAAGGCGCCAGCCGGGAGCAGTTCGATGCCGAAGTGAGCCAGATCGCCCAGGCCGAGGCCAAAATCGCCGAAGCGAAAGCGAAAATCAAAGCCCTCGAGGCCAATCTCGAAGAGATCGCCCAGCTGCTCGACTACACCCTCATCAAAGCGCCCATAGACGGCGTGATCGGCAAAACCTTCCTCAACCCCGGCGACATGGCGATGCCGGGCAAACCGATCCTGGCCATCGGCGCACAAAAGGGCGACTACCTGCTGGTACGCCTGCCCGCCGACGTCAACGCCTCCGCCGTCCTCTTTCGGGGCGAAAAAGTGCCGCTCTATCCGCTCCATCACACCTTCAACGGCCTGCAGGAGTACCGTACCACGCCTCTTGATACGGGACTGAGCACCGGCACCCGCGTCAAGGTCGATGCGATCGTCTTCGATGGCGACGCCCTGCGGCTGCCCAACGACGCCGTGCTGGACAAAGGAGGACGCAAAGTGGCCTTGAGAGTCGAAAACGGCCGGGCCAGGCCCGTCGACCTGCACATTCTTGCCAGCGGCAAAGAGGGCGTCGCCGTGGCCGACACGCATCTGGCAGGCCAGCCTCTTGTCGTCGCCAAGCCCGACATTTTGCTGCGGCTGCTTGGCGGCATGCGTGTGCAAACGAAAAAAACGGAGTAGCCCATGTTCGATTTTTTCTACAAAAGGGGCTATCTGCTCTACAGCCTCATCGCCGCCTTCTTCTTTCTGGGCGTCGTGGCGCTCTTTACGCTGCCCAAAAACCTCTTTCCCGACGCCAACCGCCCTCAGGTCGTGGTCATCACCCAGGTGCCGGGCGCCACGGCGCAGGTAGCGGCCGGCACCGTCTCCAAACCGATCGAAGAGGAGATCGCCAGGCTGGGGCTGATACGGGACGTCAGCTCCGTCAACGCGGCCAACTTCTCCATCGTCAAGGCCGAATTCGAGTACGAAAAGGGGCTCGAAGCCGCCGCGGTGGACGTGGCCAACGCCCTGGCCATCGCCAAGGGCAAACTCCCCAAAAACGCCAACCCCGCCGTCTACACCGTCGGCGACTTCACTCTGCCGGTGGACGTCATCGCCCTCTCGCCCAAAAACGACGCCCTCTCGCTGGCTGAAATCCGCAAGATCGCCGACAGCTTCATCAAGCCGTGGCTGCTGGCCAACCCGGCCATCGGCAACGTGGAGGTTTTCGGCGGGTTTGAAAGCGCCATCGAGATCGCCGTCGATCCCCTGAAAGCCAAAGCCTACGGCCTCGATCCGGCAAACATCGCCCAGACCGTCAGCGCACTCGATCGCGACATGCCCCTGGGGTTCGTCAAGGGCGAAGGGGGCTTTTTCACCCTCACCTACTACGGCGAAAAGGACGACATCGAACGGCTCAAGCGACTTCCCGTAGCCCCCAACGTTTCGCTGGGCGACATCGCGCAGGTGCGCTGGAGTGTCAAAAAGCGCACCAGCGGCTACATCGGCAACGGCGAAAACGCCATCGCCCTCTCGATCCAGCGCGCCCCCGGCGGCTCGGTGCTGAGCGTCTCCAAAGCGGCGCGGGAGGCGATGAGGGAGCTTGAAAAACGCTACCCCAACATCCGCTTTTCCATCGCCGACACCCAGCGCGATCTGATCGAAACCGCCAACACCAACATGCTCGAAGCCCTGCGCGACGCCATCGTCTACACGCTGCTGGTCATCATGATCTTTCTGGGCAATTTCAGGGCCATTATCGCCGCGGGCCTTTCGATCCCGATGGTCTTTTTCGGTACGATGGCCGTCATCTGGCTCATGGGCGGGGAGCTCAACATCGTCATCTACACCGCCATCATCCTGGCGCTCGGCATGCTGGTCGACGATGCGGTGGTGGTGCTCGAAAACATCGAGCGGCATCTGAGCGAAGAGCACGAAGATCTCGAAACCGCCGTCGTCAGCGGCACCAAAGAGGTGCTCAAACCGGTCTTTGCAGGCACCATCGCCACCATCGTCGTCATGTTTCCGCTGATGTTCGTGGGCGACTTCCCCCAGCACATCTTCCGGCCGCTCATTTCCACGCTCATCATCGCATTGCTGGTGAGCTACTTTCTCTCCATCACCTTCATCCCCAAACTCTCGGCCTGGCTCTATCGCAACGGCACGGGCAAAACGCGCATCGAAAGGTGGTTCGAGTCGCTCTATCAAAACAGCATCGGGCGGCTGATCGGGCCCTATGTGGGGATCTTGAGATTTTCCAACGGCAGATGGTGGGCGCTGCGGCGCATGGCGCTCACCGTCGGCGTGGTCGCGGTGCTTTTGCTGAGCCTCAAAAACGTCATGCCGCTCATCGGCAAGGACGTGATGCCCCCGATGGATACGGGCATCATCAAGGCACAGGTGGCTTTCAGCGTCAACGATACGGTCGAAAGCGCCGAGAAGCGCCTCGAACCCTTCTTGGCGTGGCTGCACGAGCAGCCCTGGGTGCGGATGAGCTCGGTGGCGTTCGGCACGGAGCCCGGGGTCATGAGCCTTGGCAGCGGCAACCTGCCTGCTGAAGCCACCGTCACCGTCATCGCCGTCAACCGCTTCGAGCGCAAACAGAGCATCTGGGAGCTCGAGGATCTGATCCGCGAACGCCTCTCGCACCTCGAAGGGCTCAAGCGCAACGACGTCTACGATTTTGGCGCCACGGCGCTCTCGTCCATCAAGGCCCCGCTGGATGTGCGGCTCAAAGCCCCCGACTGGGAAGCGCTGCCCGAAAAGGCCAAGGAGGTATTGAGCGCCCTCAAAGATATCAAAGGGCTCACCTCCCTCTCGCAAAGCTGGGACAACGACTTTGCCGAAATCCGCGTCGACATCGACACCCGCAAGGCGCTCAGCTACGGCCTGACCCCCTGGCAGATCGCCGCCCAGCTGCCGCTAAGAGGCCAGACCGTCTCTCTTGGCAGCGGGTTCGTTTCGATGAACACGCAGTTTGCCAGGCTCTATCTCAAAGGTCGCTACGGTGCGGATATCCAGACCCTGCGACTGCTGCCCATCAAAACCAAAACGGGCGAAGTGCCCCTCGAAGAGATCGCCAGACTGCGGTACGACCTGACCCCGGCCAAAATCGAGCGCGACGCGATGCTCTATAGCCTCGATGTCAATGGTTATCGTGCCAAACGGCCCGTCACCCACATCACCGAAGATGCCCAAAAGGCCCTCGAAAACGTCGATACGACGGGGATCGTCGTGACGCAGGAGGGCGACATCAAGCAGCTTCAGGACAGTTTCCAACGGATGATCAAAGCGATCGGCCTCGGTGTCGTCATCCTTTTGCTAACCCTCATCGCCATCTATGAATCGGTGCGGCTGGCCGTCATCATGATCGTCGTGCTGCCCCTTTCGATGATCGGCGCGGCGTGGGGGATGCTGCTTTTCGACAAGCCCAGCTGTATGCCCAGCATGGTGGGACTCTTGCTGCTCTTTGGCATCATCATCAAAAACGCCGTCTTGCTCATCGACTTTTACAAAACCTACGAAGCGCAGGGCGAAAGCCCCTTCGAAGCCGCCGTCGAGAGCGTGCGGGTGCGTTTCAGGCCCGTCATGATGACGGCGTTTGGCACGATCGCGGGGATGATTCCCATCGCTTTGGAGCAGGCGGTGGGCCTGGAACGGCTCAGCCCCCTGGCCGACGTGGCCGTGGGCGGCCTGCTGGTGGGCACGCTGCTGACGCTGGTGTACGTGCCGATGTACGCCTATGCCACGGATCCCAACAATAAAACCGATTCGCTCAAAAAAGTGGCAGGGGATTGAATGGCGCTCGAGTACTGCTATCCGCTGAAAGAAGGCGAAGAACTGAACGAAGAGCACCCCGGGTGGCCGCTTTTTGAGGTGACGATCCACGGCAGCGAAAAAGAGCGCGTCAAGCTCTCCAAGCGACTGGTGTGCGCCGTCAAACATCTGCCGCTGCGTCTTCGCATCCACTACGAAAAAGAGACCGCCCGCTCCGTCGAAGCGGGCATCGCCTACGACCCGACCCTGACACTCAAAAAAGAGATCCTCGCCGAAGGCCTCGTTCCTGCGGAGCGACTGACGGAGATATTCGAAAAACTTCTGATTCAATGGCAGGCATGAAAGTGAGCCTCGACGACCCCGACGGTAAGCCCTACGACGCTTTCGCCAACTTGTTTGGCTGATGACGGCGTTTACGACGCTCTTTGGCATTTTGCCGCTGCTTTGGGCTACGGG
>NZ_JAOZOZ010000081.1 GCF_029933015.1 Hydrogenimonas sp.
GCTGCAGTGGTGTCGTCGGTTTGCCGGCTTCGGCGTTGGCCGCCAGCTCTTTGTATATCTCTTCGGCTTGTTCGACCGTGAAGTCGCGGCCGCCGAGGCCGTAAATGTAGTTGGTCACGACCGGATGGTTGTCGCTCTGATAGACCGACCCGATCACTTCGTTGTAAAGCGCACCGAAGGCGCCGTTGGGGCTGCTTCGATCCAGACACGCGACCGCCTTGACGCCCGAAAGCGCCTCGATGATCTTCTCGTGCGGCCAGGGGCGGAAGAGTCTCGGGGCAACGACACCCGCTTTGATGCCCTGCTCTTTGCGCATCTTCTCCGCGACCATGATAGTCGTCTCGACAGTCGATCCGAGGGCGATGATCGCGACGTCGGCATCGTCCATCATATATTTTTCGACGATGTTGTATTTGCGGCCCGTCTTCTTTTCGAAAGCGTCGAAAACCTCTTCGACCTTTCCGAAAACTTTCGTCATCAGGTCGTGATGCTGGCGCGCTTTGTGTTCGAAGTGCCAATCCTCTTCGGTCTGGACACCGTAGGTGACCGGTTTGGCGAGGTCGAGCATCGGGTTGACCATCGGATACTCGCCGACGAACTCGTAGGCTTCATCGTCGCTGAGCGGTCGTACGTTTTCGGCGGTATGGGATGTGATGAAACCGTCCTGATGACTCATGACCGGCAGACGCACTTCCGGGTCTTCACCGATCTTGAAAGCCATCAGTGTCAGGTCGTAGGCTTCCTGCGGGTTGAAGCCGTCGAGCTGGATCCATCCGCTGTCGCGTCCCAGGTACATATCGGAGTGGTCGCCGTTGACGTTCAAAGGTGCGGCGAGCGCACGGTTGACGACGACCAGGACGATCGGCAGACGCATACCGCTCGCCTGATAGAGAACCTCCGCCATCAGGGCGAATCCCTGGGAGCTGGTCGCCGTGGCGACACGCCCGCCCGCTGCCGCGGCACCGACACATCCGGACATCGCCGCATGCTCACTTTCGACCATGACGAATTCGCCGTCGACATATCCGTTCGCGAGGAACGATCCATAGTTCTGCACAACCGGTGTAGAAGGGGTGATCGGGTAGGCAGCCACGACATCGATCTGAGCCTGGCGCATCGCCTGGCTCGCCGCCATGTTACCGTCCCAAACCTCTACTTCGTTCAATTCCATTTTTTCAGCCATCAAATTCTCCTGTTACTCTTTCTCGGGCCATTTGGCCAGAGCTTCTTCGTTGGGAATGCGCTCTTCGAACATCAAGAGCGATTTCGGGTTGGTCGGGCACACTTCGACACAGATACCACACCCTTTGCAGTGGTCGTAATCGACGCCGATCATCTTCTTGTCGCGTGAAATGATCGATACGTCGGGACAGTAGATCCAGCAGAACTGACAGTCGATACAGATGTCTCTGTTGTAGACCGGTTTCAGAACCCGCCAGTCGCCGACATACGCTTCATGTGAGTTGGTCTCCGCATACGGGCGATCTTCCGGCAGAATATAACTCGCATCCTTGTCCAGCTCTTCTTTGAATGAAAAGAGGATCGCTCCGGGGATCAGTTCGTCCCATCCAAGATATTTCATTGCTTCTCCCTTACTTCACTGAATTGTACGCACGTTCGATCGCCGCCATGTTGGCGTCGATGATCTTCTGCGGAAACTTTGCGAGAACACTCTTCATCGCGTTTTGGAAATAGTCCAGCTCGAACATGCCCGAAACTTTCATCAGCGCTCCCAGCATCGGCGTGTTCGGAATGGCACGTCCGATCGTGTCGAGCGAAATCTGGATACAGTCGACGACGTAGACGTCTTTGCCCTTGAGCTTCGGCTGGCTCTCGATCAGTTCCTCTTTGCTCAGGTGTGTCGTAATGATATATTTGGTTTCCTCTTTTTCGTTCGCGGTGATGTCGGCCGTATAGGTCAGACCCGGGTCGATGACGAGAACGTAATCGGGATGCATGAATTTCTGATGGTTCAGTATCACTTCGTCGTCGATGCGGTTGTATGCCGTCATCGCCGCACCGCGTTTCGCCGATCCGTAGAATGCGAAAGCCTGTACATATTTTCCGGTTCGGGCGACAACGTCGCCAAGTCCTTTGGCGCCTGTTACCGCACCCTGCCCTGCACGAGAGTGCCAGCGAATTTCCAACATGAGTTTCTCCCTTTTTAAAACGCCAAATCCCAAAAGGAACTTTTAAACGGCGCTTTGATTGAACTACTAAGGTATGCTTATTGTAATCAAGCGGCTCTTAAAGCAAGCTTTCTGACCGGATATTCACCACGGCCGTTTTCGCATCGGGTGCGAGATGTTTACATTCGGCCTCCAACGCCTCTTTTCGACCGTATCCGCACGTCAGGGCGTAGGGTCTGATACCGGCGGCGTGGGCTGCGCGGATATCCATCAGTGTATCGCCGATCATCCAGGCAGCGGAGGTGGACACACCCATCGCATCGAGCGCTTTGAGAACCGGTTCGGGGTGGGGTTTGTGGCGTTTTACATCTTCGCTTCCCACGAGCACTTCAAAATGGCTCATCAACCCGAAATGTTCCATCAGTTCGATCGAATAACGTCCCGTTTTCGTGGTCACGACACCGAGTCTCGCGAACTCCGCCGCCTCTTCGACCGCTTCTCGGGCACCCGGCAGAAGCACCGTCTTTTGCCGGCTGATTTCGCGGTAACGTCTTTTGTAGGCCGCCACATACCGTGCCACAAGGGTACGCTTTACACCGAGTCTCTCGAACATCTCCCCCAGGGGTATGCCGATCATCGGAACGATCGCCCCGGCATCGGGCGCTTCGGCGCCAAGATCGCCGTAGGCGGCGGAAAAACTCTCCAGTATCGCCTCGGTCGAGTCGATCAGGGTCCCGTCCAGATCGAAAAGTATGACCGTTTCGCGCCGTTTCACGGTTTGATCCAGTCGATCTGGTTGTGCATGATCCCGATGATCGAAGGGACGATCGGGGTGATCCGCCGATTCACGACCGTGATCGAATCGGGGATATAGAGAAACACATATGGCCGGTCGGCGGCGATCAGGGCGAACATCTTTCTGTAGAGCTTTCCCACTTTCGCCATATCGGTGGTACGCTCCGCCTCCTCGATCAGTCGATCCACCTCCCCGTTGTGGTATCCCACCAGGTTGAAACCGCCCAATTTGTCGGAGTCGGAGTGCCACAGGGCATAGGCGTCGGGGATGAGACCCAGACTCCATCCCAGAAGTATCGCTTCGTAACGTCGCGGCGTGACGACCGTATTCAAAAAAGCCTGCCACTCCATGGCCCGGATCTTCACTTTCACCCCGATCTTTCCCAGCTGATACTGGATGATCTGTGCGGCATAGAGGCGGGTACTGTTGTTGGCGTTGGTCGAGATCGTGAAGGAGAGAGGATTCTTCTTGTCGTAACCCGCCTCTTTCAACAATCTCTTCGCTTTTTCGGGATCGTACGGACTCTTCGGCGGATCTTCGGGATAGGCGAAAGTTCCCGGCATGAAAGGGCCGTGGCACACCTTGCCGTAGGAGAAGAAGAGAATGCGTATCAACTGCTCCTTGTCGATCGCCATATCGATGGCCCTGCGGACATTCGGATCCTTGAATTTGTCGTTTTTGAGATTGAAACCCAGGTAGGTATAGCCCCTGCCCGGCAGTCTGACGATCCGGTAATGCTCTTTGAAACCCCGATCGATCTGCTTTTCGATCTGCAGCGGTGTCAACGATCCGAGATCGAGCTTGCGGGCTTTGAGCATCAGAAACTGCGTCGTCGGGTCGGGAATGAAGTGGTAGTGGATCGTATCGATGTTGGGGGCGTGCTCGAAATAGTCAGGATTCGCCTTCAAAACCACGTCGCCCGAATTTTCGAGCCTCTCGAGTCTGTAGGGTCCCGTTCCGATAGGCTTTCGATTCAGTGGGCTCGTCATCGGATCTTCGACCTTTTCCCACAGATGCCTGGGCAAAATTCCCATCATCCAGATCGATAGCGCCTTGTAATAGGGCTCTTTGTAGTCCACCTCCACCGTATGATCGTCACGGGCTTTCACCGATTTCACATAGCGGAAATCGCTGGCGTAGGGGGTAAAAAGTTTCGGAGATTTCGTCAGTTCGTATGTAAAGGCGACATCGTGGGCCGTAAAGGGCCGGCCATCGTGCCATTTGACACCTCTGCGCAGATGAAACACCAGCCGCGTCGGTGACTCGAACTCCCAGGATTCGGCGAGATCGCCGACGATATCGGCATCTTTGTCGAACTTGACGAGGCCGTTGAAGATCCATCCGCTGATCTCGCCGCTGGCACTGTCCGTGGCCAGAAGCGGATTGATCCGGCTAGGGTTGGCGCCAAGCGAGAGATGAAGTGTGGAAGAGAGCAGAAACAGCGGAAAAAGTAGGAGTAAAAGGATATATCGCATCAAGGCTTGTAGGGAATCAACGGTTTGTCGTGCCGTTTCCAGTTGAGTATTCCGCCTGTAAGATGGTAGACGTTCTCGTACCCGAGTTCGTCGGCAAGATAGTTCCCCAGCTTCCGTGTCCTGTTGGCTGATCGGCAGACCAGGATGAAGGGAGTATTTTTCCGAATTCCCAGTTTTTCCAGATCACCGATGAAGGCTTCGATGTCGTAACGGCCGTCGGGTCCAAAAAACATGATCGTGTGGGATCCGGCGATGATGCCGCTCTCTCTCCACTCCTGTGGTGTGCGGATATCGATAACGGGAATGCCGTTTTTTTTCAGTTTTTCGAAAGATGCGATATTGAGATCCCGTACCTCGGCGAAGAGTATGGATGATATGAAAATGAGAAGAGTGATGAATTTTTTCATGGTGCGAACTCCCCCGGGAAAATCCCGGGAAAAAGGTTAACGTTTGGAGAACTGAGGACTTCGGCGAGCTTTGTGTTTACCATATTTTTTACGCTCGACGACACGGCTGTCGCGTGTCAGAAGTCCGTGAGGTTTCAGAATTTTTCTGAACTCTTCGTCGAATGCGACGAGAGCCTTGGAAATGCCATGCTTCAGTGCATCGGCCTGTGCGGAGTATCCGCCGCCGAGTGTCTGGGCGACGATATCGACGCTGGCTTCCTGTTTGGTCAGAAGCAGCGGCTGCATGACCTTGCGCTTGATCGCTTCGTGGCCGCCGAGCCACTCGTCAAGGCCCATGCCGTTGATCGTCATTTTGCCCGTACCCGGTTTCAGCCAAACCTTAGCGACGGACGTTTTTCGTTTTCCGGTTGCGTAAACGTTTGCCATCTTAGTTTTCCTTTGCTTTTACTTGTGCTGTATGAGGATGCTCGCTGCCTGCGTAGACACGCAGTTTTTTCAGCATCTGTCGACCAAGTTTGGTTTTCGGGAGCATACCGCGGGTCGCCAGTTTGAAAAGTTTTTCGGGGTTTTTCTCGACGAGTTCACCCAGCTTTTCACTCTTGACGCTTCCGAAATAGCCGCTGTGTCGATGATACTGTTTGTCTTCGAGTTTGTTGCCGCCTGTAAATTTCACTTTCGATGCGTTGATGACGATGACATGATCACCGCAATCGACATGGGGAGTAAAATAGGGTTTGTGTTTTCCGCGAAGATAGGTAGCGATCTCCGTTACCAGTCGTCCGAAAGTTTTTCCTTCTGCATCGAGTACGATCCAGTCACGCTCGACCTGAGCGCTGTTTACCATCTTTGTCATTTTCATGGTAGCTTGACCTTTAAAAAGATTTGAACGTTGGGATTGTAGGGTAATATAGTTTAATTTATGCTTAATTTCAGTGTTTTATAAGGTTTTTGCAGAACCTTCGCCAGTCACTCTTCGACGAAGGTTTTGTAGGTTTTGTAACCGATGTCGTTTCCGACCACGACTTTCACCTGGATATTCCAGCGTCCTCCCCGTTCGATGACAAAGGGATCGCTGACATAGAGCCCGTCCTCACGTTTGAAGGTGCCGAGTTTTTTCTCACCTTTGAGAGTCGTCGGCCGTGCGACGATAGCGACGATCTCCGCGCCGTCGACAGGATTGCCGTGGATATCCGTCAAAGACACGACCACTCTGTTTTCGCCTTTTTTGAGACGGTTTTGTGTCAGATCGATGCGGTATTTGCTGTCGAAGACTCTCTGTTTGGCCAGTATTTCGTTGATATTCTCATCGACATCCTGATAATCCATCATATAGCTGTTGTCCAGCTGTACGGGATTGCTCACGGCGACCTTGATCGTCCAGATACCCAGCAGTACGACGGTCAGGATCATACCGACGATGGCGTAGGGCCAGTAGTTTATCTCATTGTTCCGTTTCTGTTCCACGTTTTCCTCTTTTTTTCGCCACGATGAATTGTAAAATCACGAATGCAAGTATGGCATAGAATATCGTACGAACGATTTGAAAACTGGTTTTACTTCCGCTGCCTACACTGGTCGTAAGTTTGACGCCCTTGCTCTCGGCGACCTGATCCACGATATCGGCGTATCCGTTGAAAAGAGCCACTTCATGTTTGACACTCTCACTCTTGCTGAAAGCGGGACTCATGACCGGTTTGATCGTACCGCGCCACGGCAGAGGACTGAGTATCTGATCGATATCGATCAGTTTTTTCGCATCGTCGGAAGCGAAAATGTTGACGGCGGTCGGCTTGACGGAAAAGTAGAGCAAAATGTATGTACGATGTTTCCGTTTGATCTCATCGAGAAACTTGCCGGGTTTGCTTCTGTTCAGATCCGCGACTGCCGCGACGAAAACGGGAACATGGGTCTTTTCATAGAGCTCACTCCCCATCTGCTCGATTTTCTCGACCTCTTTCGGCGGCATGATGCCGTCGTTGGCGAGAATGAAATCTATCTGATCCGATGCAAAAACGGGGGAAAAGAGTATCAGTAGAAGAAAAGGGCCAAAAGCCCTTTTGAAAAAGTCAATCATTGGAGTCAATGATCAACCGACAAATGCATGGTTGGCAGTTACGACAGCATACAGTGTGTAGGCCGCCAAAACAACCATGCCCCATCCGAGTACTTTATCCATAATCTGAATCATTCGATCCTCCTTGGTTTTCTTGTATTTACTTTTTCAGTTTTTTCTGCACGATATCCCACCTGGGATAGACGAAGACCGTATGG
>NZ_JAOZOZ010000011.1:0-21016 GCF_029933015.1 Hydrogenimonas sp.
TTTCACTCTCCACATTCGTTCAACGTTATGAAAGAATATTTTAAATACACTATTACAATTTCGATACGACAGGGTCAGAGACAGCGTGCAGACGAGAGAGAAAGAGACCGCGTGCAAAGAGTGCGGTATTATTGTAAACATTCCGGCAAAGATCGATTTTTCGCAGTATCGCTGTCCACGCTGTGACGCGCTTTTGTACCGCAGAGGTCAGCCCTTTTCCTATATCATCACGATGGCCGTGACCGCGCTTCTGCTTTTCCTTCCTCTCACGTTTCTTCCGATTCTGGATCTCGACATCATGGGGCTGCAGAGCAGTTCGACACTCTTTGAAGCGCTCTGGATGGTCTACAAAGACGGCTTCTATTTCATCGCTTTCGTCGCGATGATGACGGGATTGCTGATTCCGGTCATCATGCTGATTCTGCTGCTGCTGATCCTGGTGCCGCTCAAACACGGCTACCGTCCGGAGAATGTATCGCTGTACTACCGTCTCTACGAAAAGATGAGCGACTGGGGGATGGCGGAGGTGTACCTCATCTCCATCATCGTCTCGATGGTCAAACTCCACGGCATGGGGACATTGCACATCGGTCTCGGATTTTATATGTTCATCTTCTTTTTCATCACCTTCTACATCACCACCGTCTGGTTCAATCCCGACGACATATGGCTGGACGATGCGCTGGGTGACTGATATCGAGGCCGGGAAGCAGCTCTGCCTCCACTGCCGCAAGCTCCATCCCCTCTCCGTGCATCGCTGTGATCGGTGCGGTTCGGAGGTGCATCAGCGCATCCCCCACTCCATCGCCATCACATGGAGTCTGACCATCGCCGCCATCATTTTTCTCATTCCCGCCAACCTGCTGCCGATGATGGTCGTCAAGTCGATCGCGGGAGAGGATGCCGGTACCATCATGGATGGTGTCATCTACTTTCTCGAGCATGGGGAGGCGGGTATCGGCATCGTCATATTCACGGCCAGCATCTTCGTGCCCTTTTTCAAACTCACCGTCCTGCTCTACCTGCTTCTCAACATCCATCTCAACCGATACCATCGGGCTAGATTCGGTCTGAAACTCTATCGGATCATCCACTTCATCGGAAAGTGGTCGATGCTCGACATCTTCGTCGTGGCACTGATGGTGGGGCTGGTACAGTTCAAAAACCTCGCGACGATCGTGACGGGGCCGGCGGCCATCGCCTTCATGCTGGCCGTGGTCATGACGATGTTCGCCACGGAACATTTCGACCCGAGGCTTCTTTTCGATACCAAACTCAAAAAGCGCCAACGAACAAACGAACCCAACGAAGGAAACACCCATGTCTGACACTACCACCAAACACCACGCCGTCGAAAGGGGACGGGGTACCCTCTGGCTTGTCTGGATCATTCCGCTCGTCGCTCTGCTGATGGCCGGCTGGCTCATCTACAAGCACTATGCGGAAAAGGGTACGGAGATCGTTGTCGTATTCGGCAGCGGCAAGGGGCTCGAAGTCGACAAGACCCCGCTAATCTATCAGGGCATCAAAATCGGAACCGTCACGGATATCTCCATAGACCCCAAAGATCTCTACAAGGTCCGGGCCACGATCACCGTAGATCCCCGTGCCGCGCCCTACGTCACCCGCAAGGGGACCAAATTCATCAAGGTCGAACCGAAAATCTCCATCACCGAAATCAGCGGACTCGATACGATACTCAGCGGCGTCTACATCGACCTCTACCCCGCGGGCCGTTCGAAGAAGGAGATCCTCGCCAAGCCTCTGCAGCACCAATTCACCGGCCTGGACCACTACCCGCCCAAACGGTACGAAAAGGGGCTCTATCTGACGCTCGAATCGATCAAAGCCTCCGTCAGTCTGGGCGCGCCGGTACTCTACAAAAGTTTCATCGTGGGTAAAGTGATCGACAAGCGTCTCGAAAACAAAAAGGTGCTCTACTCCATCTTCATCGACAAAGAGTACGAGGACCTCATCAACGGCGGGACGAAATTCTGGAAAATCAGCGGGGTGGAGGTGCAGGCCAACCTGGCGGGTGTCAAGGTGAAGATGGACTCTCTGGCAACACTGCTCGCCGGCGGTGTCGCGTTTAAAACACCGGAAGGCAGTGTCGAAAAAAAACCGAAAGAGCGGTACGCCCTTTACGAATCCGAGCTCGACACCCATCTGGAAGACGACACCATCACCATCGTCGCCGACAAGGCCTACAATGTCGACCCCAACTTCTCCAGTGTCATGTACAAAGGATTCAAAGTCGGCAAGATCGTCAGCCTCCGGTACGACACGGAGAAGTCCCAGACCATTTTCAAGATCAAGCTCTCCAAAAAATTCATCCATCTGGCCAACGAAAAGGCGTGGTTCTGGATCGTCCGACCCATCCTGAACATCCGGGAGGTCAAGGGCCTCGACGCCGTGTTGACAGGCCCCTACATCGCGTTCGATACGACGGACATGAAAGCGAAGCGTGCCCACAAATTCGAGCTGCATGACGAACCGATCCCGCTCAAAGGGAAGCATATCCATCTGAAAGCGGCCTATGCCGAATCGCTCAGAAGCGGCACGGCGATCTTCTTCAAGGATATCCCCATCGGTCAGATCACAAAGATCAACCTGGTCCCGGGCAGTAAAACCATCGATATCGATGCGGTCGTTTTCGACAAATTCACGAAATTTCTCAACGACTCCTCGATGTTCTACGTCAAAAGCGGATTCGAGATCGACGTCTCCCTGCACGATATCCACATCAACAGCGGATCTCTGGAGACGATGGTCGTCGGCGGAATCTCCATGGTGACGCTCGACAAAAACGCCCCGAGCACCAAAAAGAAATTTTCCCTCTACAAAGACTTCAAAACCTTCAAAAAGGCACGCTACCTGGTCTCGGGCGGAAGTCTCTACCATATCGAGATGGCGGAGCTGGGCTCATTGTCGAAAGGATCGCCGGTTCTTTACAAGAAACTCAAAGCGGGCGAGGTGATCTCCTACAAATATCTGCCCGAGCACGACACCATCGACGTCGTCGTCTTCATCGAAAAGGATTTCAAAAATCTCATCAACACATCGACACGCTTTAAGAATGTCAGCGGTCTGGAGTTCGAGATGAATTTCCCCGATGTCAAACTCAAAATGGCATCGATGGAGACCCTTTTGAGCGGCGGCCTGATCTTCGAAACCGTCGACCCGAACGCGCCGAAAGTCAAGAGCGGCCACCACTTCAGACTCTTCGACGAATCTCTGCTGAAAAAGGATCGCTACGCCACCTTCGAACTCTGGCTCTCCGAAACCCACGGTATCAAAAAGGGCACCCGCCTGCTCTACAAAGATTTCCCGATCGGCAGAGTGGAGAGCCTGACACTCAAAAACAACATCGTCAAGGCCGATGTGCTGATCGAAAAACCCTACACCCATCTTCTGCGCAGCGACTCGAAAATATGGCTCAAAGAGTTCCAGATGGATATCGACGGGGTCAAAAACGTAGAAAACGCCGTCACGGGACCCGCCATCGCCATCACACCCGGCCTGGCGAAAGATCGTGCCGCTTCCTTCGTTCTCTCGCAGACGCCTCCGCCTCCGACCTATGGGAAAACCGGCCTTCGTGTCGTTCTGCAGGGAGACAGACGCAGCAGTCTCGGTGTCGGTTCGCCTCTTTATTACCGCCAGGTTCCCATCGGCCAGGTAGAGTCGTGGGTGCTCAGCGACGACGCCACACATGTGGATATCACCCTCTTCATCGAACCGAGATATGCCCATCTGGTCAGGGAAAACGCGAAGTTCTATATGGCGGGCGCTATCGGCATGGAGGTGAATCTGCTGGGGGTCAAAGTGAAGACGGAGACACTCAAAACCATGATATCGGGAGGTATCGGCATGGCCGTTCCGGAAAATCCCGGCAATGTCGTGGAGGATGGCCACGTCTATCCGCTCTTCAACGAAGCGGAAGATGTCTGGCTGACCTGGAAACCGAAACTGTAAAAGGGGTCTAGAAGACGATCTTCCCCTCGTCCTGAAGGCGCCGGATGATGGTACGCGCCTTCTCGTGGCCCGCATGGGCCGCTTTGCGGCACCACTCCAGCGCCTTCTCGCTGTTTTGCTCCACACCCCACCCTTTGTCGTAGAGCATGCCCAGGTTGTACATGGCTCGGGGGTGCCCCTGCTCGGCCGCCTTTTCATACCACTCTCTGGCTTTTTCGTAGTCCTGCGCGACGCCCTGTCCCTCCTGATACATGGCGCCGATACAGTTCTGGGCCTCCGCATGGCCGTACTGTGCCGCCGTTTCGTACCAGTTGGCTGCCCTTTGGAGGTTCTGGACCGTGCCGGCTCCCGCCTCCGCCATCTGCGCCGCCTCGAACATGGCGTGGATATTGCCCGCCCTGGAGGCTTTGACGAACATCTCGAACGCCGCCTCCTCGTTTCGGGGACACCCCTTGCCGCTTCTGTACATCTGTCCCAGATTGAAAAGCGCCACGTGCTGCCCCTGGTCGGCCGCTCTTTGATACCAGCCGAAGGCCTCTTCGAGGTTCTGTGTACACCCTTCGCCGTTTTCGAGCATATACGCCACCATCGCCTGGGCGTCTGCGTCCCCGTCGATGGCCAGCTCCAGAAAGGCGTTGAAGGCCGAGATCTTGTCTCCGTTCTGGTAGAGTTCCGCCGCCATATCGAAATATCTGCTCATCTTTTTCCTTTATTTCTGTCTGAAAACAGTTAAAATATGCACACTCTCTTCACCCACGTAATAGCAGATGGTGTATCCTCTGATCACCATATCGTGCACACCCTCTTCTTCGATGTAGAAACTCTTTCGAAACCGCTCCGGCATATAACTGAGCCCGTTGATTGCATGCTGGAGCCTTCTTATGAACCTCTCGGCTTTGACGGATGAATCGTTACGGGCGATAAAGTCGTATATCTTTTGCAGATCGCGTCCCGCTTCGGGTTCGATATAAACAGTATATCGTTTCAACGATTCAACATCTCGGAGAAAAAGCTGTCCGCTTCTACCCCTCGCTTCTCTTTCATGCTGTCGAAAGCTTTGCGGACTTTCTCTCTGGCTTCGTTTTCTCCGATGGCAGGATACTCTTCGGCTGTCAGATCGAAAGGGAGTCCCTTCTCTCTAACCACCATTGCGGCGAAAATATTGACCGCTTCGGAAAAGTTGAGTCCCATCTTTTTCAAAACCGTTTTGGCTTCCTGCAGTGTCTGCTCCTCTATTCGCAGACTGGTCTGGATTTTTGCCATCTCTTCACCCTTTATGTATACCATTTGGTATACATTATAGCACAAACGTCAAAAAGACGAGACCGATGACGATCCGGTAGATACCGAACGGAATGAAAGTATGCTTTTTGATGAAAGCCAGAAACCATCGTATGATCGCCAGCGCCACGATGAAGGCGGTCACGAAGCCCACCCCGAGCGCCTGGGCGTCGGAGAAATCGAACTCGCTGTGGTGTTTGAGAATGTCGTAGGCGGTGGCGGCGAGCATCGTGGGGACGGCAAGCAGGAAGCTGAACTCCGTCGCGGTCTTGCGCTTGAGGCCGATCAGCAGGCCGCCGATGATCGTGGCCCCCGAACGGGAAGTACCGGGCACCATCGCCAGGGACTGGAAAAGACCGATCATGAAAGCCTGCTTGTAGCTCACCTCCTCCACGTGGGAGACGTGGTGCTCTTTCTCTTTGTAGAACTTTTCGATGACGATAAAGACGATACCCCCTGCGATCAGCATGTAGGCCACCGTTTCGGGAGCGAAGAGCGATTTGATGATCTTGTAGAGGGTAAATCCCAGTATCGCCGTCGGGATGAACCCGACGATCAGCCGCTTCCAGAGCTCGATACTGTGGAAAATCTTATCCTTGAAGGCGAAGATCACCGCCAGGATGGAACCCAGCTGGATGACGACCTCGAACGTCTTGTGCACGTCGGTCTGCTCGATCCCCATCAGTTTGCTGGCCAGAATCAGATGGCCCGTCGACGAGACGGGCAGAAACTCCGTCACCCCCTCCACGATTCCCAGTATCAGCGCGCTAAACAGATCCATGGCACTCTCCCGATTGTCTGATGTATCCCATGTAGATTCCTTCCTTTTGCAAAAGCTCTTCGTGCGTCCCCTCTTCGGCGATCCGGCCGTTTTCCAGCACGTAGATGTAGTCGGCTTTGCGGATCGTGCTGAGGCGGTGGGCGATCATGATCGTCGTCCGGCTGGCGAAAAAGGGCTCGAGCGCCTCATAAAGATGCGCTTCGGTATGCACGTCCAGCGCCGAGGTCGACTCGTCGAGTATCGCGATCTTCGGATCGGAGACGATCATCCGGGCGATGGCGATGCGCTGCCGCTGACCGCCGGAGAGTTTGATGCCCTCCCTGCCCACGACGGTGTCGAGCCCCTCGTCGAAGCTTTCGATCACCGCTTTCATCTGCGCCATCTCCAGCGCCCGCCAGACCGTTTCCTCATCCACATCCCGGCCGAGGGTGATGTTGAAACGGATTGTATCATGAAACAGTTTCGGATTCTGTAAGACCAGATTGACGTGTTCGCGTACCACATCCAGGCCGATTTCGCGCACGTCGACACCGTTGAAGGAGATCCTTCCCTCGTCGACGGGATAGAATCCGACGATCAGCCGAGCCAGCGTCGTCTTGCCCGAGCCGCTGGCACCCACCAGCGCCACACGGCGGCCCGGTGCCGCTTCGAAGCGGATATCGCGCAGCACGGGCGTCTCCGAGTATCCGAAACGCACATCCTCGAGCCTCACGCCGACACGCTCCTGCGTGAAAGGGTTCTTTTCGTGGGGATAGTCGGGTTCGGTGGGCATGTCGAAGACTTCGTTGATCCTCTCCACGGCCGCTTTGGCGTTGTGCAGGGCGTACTGGATGCCCAGAATGTCCTGCACCGGCGTCACCATGTACCACAGATAGCCGAAAACGGCCAGCATCATCCCGATACTCAGATCCGAAAAGGCGACGGCTATGATGCTGGCGGCGCGAAACACTTCGTAGCCCGCCAGAAAAGCGAGATAGGAGAGGCGGCTGGCCGCGTCGCTCTTCCAGCCGAACGCGACGCTTCTCTCCCGCACCCGGCGCGCACTCTTCTTCAGTTTCGAAAAGAAACGCCCCTCCTGGTTGGAGGCCCGTATCTGGCCGAAAAGGTCGAGGGTCTCCGTCAGTGCCGACTGAAAGGCGTCGATAGCCCGGTTCTCCTCCTTTTTGAGTTTCGCCACTTTCCTGGCCAGCTTCGTCGTGAAAGCGATGACGAGGGGATTGAGAAAGATGATGAAGAGCGCCAGCTCCCAGTGGATCCACAGCAGCACCCCGGCGATTCCCAGAAGCGAGAGGATCGAGATGATGAGCCGGCTCACCGTCGTGGCGATGAAAGTGTCGATCGTTTCGATGTCGGTGACCAGTTTCGCGGCGATCGATCCCGACCGGGAGGTTTCGTAGGCTTTCATCGAGATCCGCTGCAGATGCTCCAGCGCGTCGTGGCGAAGGCGGTAGGTGACATCTTTGGAGATGTTCATGAAAATCCGTGTCTGCAGGATACTAAGCCCCGTATAGGCGGTGCGCAGGAAGACCGTCGCCAGCAGGATCGTCACGACGTAGCCAAAGGTCTCCATCGGCATGATATGGGTGTCGATCCAGCGGGTCAGGGTGTCGCTCTTTTTCAGCAGTACCTCGTCGACGAGCACAGGGATCAGAAGCGGCGTCGGGACACTGACCAGGGTGGCGAGTATGGCGACGAGATTGCCGGCGATCAGGGCACGCCTGTAGCTTTTGACATTTTCATAGATCGTACGGAGGGTGAGTCTGCTCACGAAATTCCCGTTTCCCGATTTCCGATTCCCGATTTCCGCTCTCAGCCGATATGCGGCAGCACCTGTGTCAGATCTTTGGTGTCGATGACGACGTTGGCCTCTTTTTTCAGTATCTCTTTGGCGCAGAAAGCGATGCGCGTGCCCGCATGGGCGAACATGCTGCGGTCGTTGGCGCCGTCACCCACGGCGACCGTATCGGCTTCGGAAATCCCCAGCAGCCGCTGAAGGCGTACCAGCATGTCCCCTTTCGAGAAGTCGAACATCATGTCGCCGCCGACCAGACCCGTCAGACGGCCGTCTCTGGCGTGCAGGACGTTTGAAAAGTCGGCGTCGAAGCCCAGTACTTCCCGGGCGTGCCCCGTGGCGTTGCGGAACCCGCCGCTGAAGACCACGACCCTGTGGCCCGCCTCTTTCAGTTTTTTCACCGTCTCTTCCGCACCCGGCATCAGGGGAAGATTCCGGCAGATGGCATCCACCTTCTCCACCTCCAGCCCTTCCAGAAGCTGCACCCGCGTCGTCAGACTCTCGAAAAAGTCGAGCTCCCCCCGCATCGCCCGTTCGGTGATGACCGCCACCTTCTCCATGAGCCCCAGAGGCTCCGCCAGAAAGTCGATGGTCTCACCGTCCATCAGTGTCGAGTCGAAATCGAAAACTATCAGTTTCACTTGGGCTCCTTCGTCGCTGTTATTGGTGTATTTGTTATTGGTATATTGGTATCAAAGGTACATCCAAATACACCAATACACCAATAACCAATACACAAACAAAGTGTTATAATACCCCAACCAAAATAACAGCGAGATAATGGACACGTATGTTTGAACGACTGATAAAAAAACTTCAAGATCCCAAAAAAAGCTACATCACACTCGAGACGACCCCCCGGCACGACGCCACCTTCATGCCGATCATCGAGACCATCGACAAGCTCGGAATCGCGGAGAAGGTGGACGGTTTCAGCACCACCGACAATCCGCTGGCGAAGCTGAAGTTCAACAGCATCATCGCGGCCCATCAGTTGCAGCAGCATTTCAAAAAGCCGGTTTTGGCCACGATGACGATGCGCGACCGCAACAAGATCGCCCTGCAGTCCGACCTGCTCGGAGCCAACGCTATCGACGTGCGCGCCATCCTGGCCCTGACCGGCGACCCGGCCAAGATCAGCGACCAGCCCAACGCCAAAGGGGTCTTCGAAAGCGACAGCACGATGCTGCTGGACATCGTCAAATGTTTCAACGCCGGCATCGACTACGCGGGCCGGGAATTCGGCATCAAGCCCAAACCCATCTACCCCTTCGCGGTCTCCAACGCCTTCGCCAAAAACCCGAAAACGCTTCTTAAAAGGTTCGTCAAAAAGCTCGACCACGGCGCGCTGGGCATCATCACCCAGCCGGTCTTCGACAGAGAAAACGTCCTGATGCTTCTGGAACTCTTCGAAGAGGCCAAAGCCTCCAACAGCAAGGGGAAAAACGGAACGCTGATCCTCGGTCTCTTCCCGGTCACGCGCCTGAAAACGGCACAGTTTCTCTCATCCCACGTACCGGGTATCCATGTACCGAAAAAGTGGATCGACGCCCTCTACGAAGCCCAGAAAAAGGGAGAGAAGACGGAGGAGAAAGTGGGGCTGGAGCTGAGCATGGAGCTCTACGCCTCGATCATGGAGATCCATCCGAAAATCCACATCATGACCGCCAACCGCTTCTCACTCGCCAAGAAACTCCTGTCATAATGCAAAAAGCCCGCGCAAAAAGCGCGGGCTCCCGTTCCCTCTTCCCCGTTTCCCGTTCACTTTTTAGACGCTCCGCGTCTAAAAATCTCTCTTCAGCAATGCCTCCACATTGAGAATCGAGACCAGTTTCTCCTCCTGTTTGCCGACGCCATAGATCAGATTCTGCTCGTCGTGGATCGTCTCCGGCGCCGGATCGATGGCGCTTTCGGGGATGCGCATCGCCTGGGTCAGACGGTCGATGACAAAGCCTGCGATCTCGTCGTTGTGCTTGATCACCATGTAGCGCGTATCTTCGTTCTCTTTCGAACGGGAGAGTCCGAACTTCATCCGCAGGTCGATGAGCGGCAGCACACTGCCCCGGAGGTTGAAGACACCCAGGACATAGGGGGGCGTCTTGGGCACACGTGTGTACTCGATCGGTTTGATGATCTCCTGGATTCCCAGGATCGGCACGGCGAACTCCTCGTCTCCCACCATGAAACCGACCAACTGGATGATGTTTTCGATATCGGTCTCGAGTGGCGCCTTCTGCTGTTGCTGCTGCTTTTTCAGTACCTGTTCGAGTTGTGTGCTCATGATCTCTGCTCCGCGTCGAGATTGATGTTTCTGGCCACGACGTTCATCAGATATTCGGGCGTATAGGGTTTGGTGATGTACTCGGTCATCCCCACCTCGACGCCTCTGAGACGGTCGCTGCGGCTGGTGCGGCTCGTGACGGCGATGAGCGGCACCTGCTTGAACTTGTTGAATTTACGTATCTCGCTGGCCAGCGTGTAGCCGTCCATGCGCGGCATCTCGATATCGACCAGGGCCGCATCGAAAGATTTGCTGCCGTCTTTCATGATGTTCAGCGCTTCGACACCGTTGGTCGCCTCGGTGATCGAGATGCCCAGTGGCTCCAGCGCCTTGCGCATGATGGTCCGGTCGGTCTTGGAGTCGTCGACGATCAGGATGTTGTAATCGGCCGGAGAGTTCTTCTCTCTCACCGCCTCCTGGCTTTCGAGGTTCTGAAGAGTGCTTTTGACGCTTTTTGCCATGTTCATCAGCGCACCCACATCGACGATGAGCGTCACGCGGCCGTCTCCCCGGATCGTCGCACCGGCGATCCCTTCGATACCCTTGAGATACTCGCCCAGGGACTTGATGACGATCTCCTCCTGTCCCACCAGCGAATCGACGATGACTCCCAGCTTGCTCTCGGCCAGGCCGATGATGACGACATAGGCGTGCTCGCCCATCTTGAAGACCCTCTCCACATCGAAAATATCGGCCAGGTGTACCAGCGGAAGCACCTCGTCTCTCAGACGCAGGACACTGCGCCCCTCCACACTCTGGATCTCGTCCGGCGTGATCCGTACCGTCTCCAGTACCGACGCCAGCGGTACGGCGTAGTACTCTTCCTGTACGCTGACCAGCAGTGACTGGATAATCGCCAGCGTCAGGGGAATTTTCAGTTTGAGAGTCGTTCCCTTATCCATTTCGGAGTCGACTTCGATGATACCGTTGAGTTTTTCGATATTCGATTTGACCACATCCATACCGACACCGCGTCCCGAAACGTTGGTGACTTTTGCGGCGGTGGAGAAGCCGGGCTTGAAGATGAGCATGAAGGCTTCCTTGTCGCTCATCTGGTCCGCCTCTTTCTCGCTGATGAGCCCCTTCTCCATCGCCTTGGCCTTCAGCATATCGGGATCGAGACCCTTACCGTCGTCGACGATCTCGATGATGATGTGGTTGCCTTCGTTGTAGGCTTTCAGCTGGACCGTTCCCTTGGCCGGCTTTCCTTTCGCCACACGCTCTTCGGGCGTTTCGATACCGTGGTCGCAGGAGTTGCGGATGATATGCACCAGCGGGTCGCCGATCTCCTCGACGATCGACTTGTCCAGCTCGGTCTCCTCCCCGCTGATGACCAGCTCGATCTCCTTGTGGAGTTCCCGGGAGAGATCCCGCACCATGCGGGGAAACTTGTTGAAGACTTTGCCGATGGGAAGCATCCGCGTCTTCATCACCGCGATCTGCAGATCGGTCGTGACCAGCGAAATGGAGCTGACCACCTGGTTGAGCTCTTCGAGGAACTGCTCGCCCTCGTACCGCTCCTCCACGTCGTCGTAGATTTTCAGCAGCCGGTTTTTGCCGAGCACCAGCTCCCCGATCAGGTTCATCAGATCGTCGAGCCGTTTGACGTCGACGCGGATCGTCTGCTCCACCGAAGCCTTCCGCTCTTTCGGGGCGGCGGCTTTGGTCTGCGGTTTCTGTTTCGGCGTGGCGGGGGGTGCCGATTTGGCCGTCTCTTTCGCTTCCCGGGGCTGCGCCGCTTTCGCTTTGGCCTCTTCCTGGGCTTTGCGTTTGGCCTCTCTTTTTTTGCGATCCTCCTCCTGGCGCTCTTTCAAAAGACGTTCGATTTCCGCTTCGATCTCCTCTTCGCTCATATCCGACAGATCCGGTTCGCCGGAGCTCTCCGCAGGCTTCACTTCCGCCGCTTCCGCTTTTCTTTTCGCTTCGCGACGCTTTCTGTCCTCTTCCTGGCGCTCCTGAAGAAGCCGCTCGATTTCGGCTTCGATCTCCTCTTCGCTCATCTCAGACAGATCCGGCTCCTCTTCGGCCGGCTCGGGTTCGGGTTCCGCCGCTGCGGCGGGAGCTTCCTCCGCCTCTTTCGGGGCTTCGCCTTTGAGAACCGCTTCGAGTCTCTCGACCGTCGGTCCCACATCCAGGGCCCCTTCGTCGCTTCCGGTCTCCTTGATATGCTCCAGCAGTGCCTTCATATGGTCGGTGGATTCGAGCACCACATCCATCACTTCGGGGGTGATGACCAGCTCGCCCCGGCGCGCTTTGTTGAGAACATCCTCCATATGGTGGGTCAGATGGGTCAGTACATCGAAGTTGAGAAAGGAGCTCGACCCCTTGATCGTATGGGCCACCCGGAAAATCCGGTTGAGCAGATCGAGATCTTCGGGACTGTTTTCGAGTTCGATCAGATCGTTGTCGAGCTGTTCGATCATCTCGAACGCTTCGATCAGAAAGTCTTCGAGTATCTCTTGAAATTCATCCATGATTCTTCCTTATGCATCCTGCTTGATGTGCGACCGGACGATCTTCGCGATCTCGGCATAGAAGACGTTGGCGTCGAACTTGACCATATACCCTTCACCGCCGGCCTCCTTGCCGCGCTCTTCGCTGAAATGGTCACTGATGGAGGAGTTGAAGACGATGGGAATCTCGTCGAACCGCGGGTCCTCTTTCACTTTGGCTGCGAAATGGAAGCCGTCCATCCGCGGCATCTCCACATCGGAGACGATGATTTTCAGATCGTTTTTGAGATTTTCGCCGTAGTGTTCGTAGAGCTCTTCGAGCTTCTCGATCCCCTCCTGGCCGTCTTTGGCCTCGATGACGTTGAAGCCCATCTTCTGCAGGGCATCCTTGACGATCTTTCTGGCCGTCAGACTGTCGTCGAGCACCATCGCCATACCGTTGAACCTGTCGATGGTGACTTCACTGTTCACGTCGGGCTGATAGAATCCCAGATCCTCCACGACGCTTTCGAGATCCAGGACCAGAAGGACCTCGTCGTTTTCGATCCGTGTGACACCGGTGATCTTGCTCTTGTCCAGAATCCCCTCTCCCGACGAAAAAGAGGCGGGCTCGATATCGCTCCAGCTGATTCGGCGGATACGCTTGGCTTCGTGAACCACGAAGCCGATCAGGATATTGTTGAACTCGGCGATGATGACACGGGGATGGATCTCCTTGGTTTCGGGTGTCTTGATACCCATCCATTTGGCGAGATTGACGACGGGTATCACCACGCCCCGCAGATCGAAAATCCCTTCGATGTAGTCGGGAACACCGGGAAGCTCGGTCAATTTGGGGTACTTGATGATCTCCCGTACTTTCGCCACGTTGATCCCGTAGATACCCTCGTAGATTTTCCCGTTCTCCTCTTTGAAAATGCGAAAATCCACAAGTTCCAGTTCGTTGGTCCCGACCTGCAAAACATCGTTTTTAGATCCCATTGCGATCCTTTACCTCTACAAATTCCATTCCGTCGTTCGCACTCTTCACGATCAGATAGCTTCGGCTGCAGGCGAAAGCCGGCAGATTCCGATATTCGATATCTCCAAATTTCAGATGGACGTTCTGGTGAAAATGTCCGTCGATCCATATATCGAACAAATAGCGTTTTTTTATAATACCCAGACGGTTTTTCGCTCTCTCTTCGAAATCCTCGATGCGATAGCAGGGGCGCTTTCTCCTGTTGTAGCCTTCGAGCCACCGTATGATCGCGCCGCCTGTGAACGTATCGATCAGATTGAGAACCCTGTCTACCAGAGGATTGCGTATCCAGGCCGTATAGATCTCGTACCCCGCTCCCTGAAGAATATCGCCGTGATGGAGTGCGACGCTCTTGTCGGCGAAGGTGGCGATCAGAGGCTGTTTGGAACGCTCGAAGACCCTTATCGAGTCCCCGAAAACCCTTTTGAGCCCGAAATCGTGGTTTCCTTCGAGATAGACGATCTCCGTCCGCATACTTATGCGTTTTAAAAGATCGACCATTTTCCGATTCGGTTCAATCGAGTTGGGAGCGTGGCCGAAAAGCAGATCGAAAATATCCCCCATCAGGATCATCTGCGGCGGCAGATCTTCGTCCAAAACAGAGGAGAGAAATTCGTAGAGGGAGGGGTTGTAGTGGGCGTAGTGGGCGTCGGCGATGAGCCAGGCCCCCTCTTTCAATGTCATGGAGGGGCTCATTCGCCTTCGGCTCCCATCTTTCCGTTCACCTTTTACCGTTCACCGTTCACTTTTCATCAGGGGACATAGGCGAACTTCGGTATCCCCAGCGTTTCGTCGAATCCGCTGATGATGTTGGCGTTGACGACGGCTTGGGAGCTGGCGCCTCTGAGCAGATTGTCGATGGCGGAACTGATGAAGAGGCTCGTACCGTTCATCGTGGCATAGATGTCGCAGAAATTGGTGCCGGCCACCGATTTGATGTCGACCGGTTCGGTGCGCACGCGTACGAAGGGCTCCTCTTTGTAGAGATCGTTCAGCACTTCGATCGGGTCGAGTTCGTTTTCGAGCTGCATATAGACGCTGCAGAGCATGCCCCGGGTCACAGGCAACAGATGGGGCACGAAGTTCACCTGTACCTGCGTCAGGAAGAGGTCGTCGATCTTCTCCGCGATTTCTGGGGCGTGCCGGTGTTTGATCGGATTGTAGGCGAAGATGTTTTCGTTGATCGTGACGTAGTGGGTCGTGGCGGAGAGTTTCTTTCCCGCACCGCTGACCCCGCTTTTGGCGTCGATGAAGATCGGCGTATCGGCTTTGATGTAGGGCACGAAAGGCAGAAGGCCCAGCAAAGAGGCGGTCGGATAGCATCCCGGATTGGCCACGAGACGGCTCTCTTTCAGCGCCTCCCTGTAAAACTCTGGCAGCCCGTAGACCGCTTCGGGCAGATGTGCCGTATCTTCGTGGGGGCAGTAGTGGGCTTCGTAGGTGCCCAGCTTGAGGCGATAGTCGGCGGAGAGGTCCACCACTTTCACACCCCTTTCCAGAAGTTCCCTCGCAAACCCCATCGCCGTCTTGTGGGGCAGCGCCAGAAAGGCGATCTGCGCCACATCGGCCACCGCCGCCGCATCCGCCTTCTCCACCGGCATCGATACGACATCTTTGAGAGAGGGGTGAAGCCCGTCGACCGTCGTCTCCCCTTCGCTGGTAGCCACATAGACCAGTTCGAATTCCGGATGCTGGAAAAGGATCTTCACCAGCTCCAGCCCGGTATAGCCGCTCGCTCCGATAATCGCTACGGGAATCATGACCTACACACCGAAACAGATATCTTTGTAGCAGACCTGCTCCACCTCGTACTCCTTCTCGCCACCCGGAAGCCGCATGCGCACCTCGTCACCCGGCTCC
Source organism: Hydrogenimonas sp. (assembly GCF_029933015.1). Lineage (GTDB taxonomy): Bacteria > Campylobacterota > Campylobacteria > Campylobacterales > Hydrogenimonadaceae > Hydrogenimonas. The sequence goes on from NZ_JAOZOZ010000011.1 coordinate 15,442, forward strand.
TTGCCGATCAGCTGACGCGCCAGAGGCGAATGGTAGGAGATGAGCCCCTTGTCGGGATTGGCCTCGCTGGCCCCAACGATCGTGTAGGTCACCTCCTCGTCGGTGTCCAGGTCGATCAGCGTCACGGTGGAGCCGAAACTGATCCGCTTGTGCTCCAGGGTGCTGGGATCGACCACCTGGGCGCGCCCCAGGATATCCTCCAGCTCCGCGATGCGCGCCTCCATCAGCCCCTGCTTCTCCTTGGCCGCGTGGTACTCGGCATTCTCTTTCAGGTCGCCCAGTTCGCGGGCCTTCTGGATCTCCGCGGCGATGGCCGGGCGTGCTTCCGACTTCAGATATTCCAGTTCGTCGGCCAGTTTCTTGTAGCCGTATTCGGTCATCGGTTCTTTTTGCATCAAAGACTCTCCAAATTTTTTTGTTTATTATACCCGGTTCAGGATCAGCCGTGCCATATTTTCGGCACTTCCATACCGCAAAATTTCGTGAAGTTCCCGACTTCCGTCGGCAAAACGATCCCGATCCATCGTTTCGTACAGTTCCAGGAGCCTCTCTTTTGTCACGTCGTTCTGGAAAATTTCGGGATGGACCGGCTCCCGGCCGGCGAAATCCATGATGATGTTGGCCAGCCCCTTGTAGGGGAGCTTGACGATGGCGTTGCCGATGATCCAGTCCAGGGGGCGGGCCTTGTAGACCAGCACGAAAGGGGTGCCGATCAGGGCCGTCTCCAGCGTCGCCGTACCGCTGCAGACATAGGCGAAGTGCGCCTGCGCCACGGCGTGCTGGGCGTCGCGGACCACGTCGAAACCGGAGATGTCGCCGTACCATTCGGCGATCTTTTCGTCGGAGATGAAATCGGGGATCGAAAGCACTTTCCGGCGACCCGGAAGCGCCTCGGCCACCTCTTTGAAGACCGGCATCAGCCTCGTGATCTCGCTTTTGCGGCTGCCGGGCAGAAAGGCGATGGTCTCCGCATCCTCCGTCGGTCTCCAGGTCAGCGTGATCTCGTCCAGCAGGGGATTTCCCACATATTCGGCCCTGGGGTAGAACCGTTTTTCGAAAGGGAAAATCGACGCCAGACGGTCGCAATATCGGTCGACCTTTTTGGCGCGGCCCTTTTTCCAGGCCCACACTTTGGGGAGGATATAGTAGACGATCTCCTTCTTGGGATATCTCTCCTTGATCGCTTTGGCCAGAGGGAGGTTGAAAGCCGGCGCGTCGATCAGCAGCACTTTGTCGCACTCTCCCGCCAGCTGCGTCATCTCGGCGACCGCCTCTTTGCCCTTGAAATATTTGGCCAGCACATCCACGAATCCCATCACCGAAAACTCGTCCATGCCATAAAGCGGTGTACCCAGGGCCCGGTCGAAAATCCCGGCGATCTCCACATCGGGGAGCTTTTCCATCAAATATTTCAGATGCACGTTGGCCGAAGGCTCCAGCGCACTCACCAGCAGTTTCATTCGATTCTCATCCTCTCTTTCCTCATGGTCGAAATATCGAAACGCACGACCTGGGAAGCCCCCAGTTCCGTCACGTAGAGAAAACAGCCCGTTTTGCAGACGCCCACGGGATCGGTCAGCCCTTCGATCAGCGTCGTCACACGGCCGTTGAGCGGATCGTAGACCTTCACCTTGCCGTTGTAGGTGTCACAGATGAAGATGCGGTGGTTGCCGCATCCGCCCACACCCGCGCAGAGCCCCTCGGGATGCTGCAGCCGCACCTCCTCCCCGATGCCGTCCCTGTCGCCGAAGGTAAAAAGATCCCATCCGATCGGCGTCGTCACACGGCCGTTTTCGATGGCCCGCAGGGCACTCCCCTCCGCGTCGATCACGTAGAGCGTATCCTCCAGCCAGTCCAGATCGACAGGCTGGGCGAAGAGCGCTTCGCTCCGGGCGTCGCCTTCACGGACCCCTTCGGCGCCGATGCCCGCCATCACCTCCAGACCCCGTCCGTCGTAATCCATCCGCCAGATTTGGTGCGATCCGGCCACGGCGATCTGCAGCCCCGTCCCGTCGCCGGTGATACCCGTGGGCGATCTCAGACCTTCGGCGAGCACCCGCGTCGAAAGATCGTGCAGGTCCACCGCGACGATCCGCCCCGCGGCGCGGTCGGCCACATAGAGTTTTCCGGCTCTGGCGAAAAGCCCCTGGGGTTCGGCGAATCCTTCGATCGTCTCGAAGATCCTGCCGTGATGGGTGCAGATATGCACGGCGCCTTCTGCGATATCGCTCAGATACAGATGCCTTTCGTCGGCATGGAGTTTCGAAAAGGCGCGGCGCGCGCTGCCGGAGACCACCGCCTTTTTGCGTATCCTCTCCAGCTCCGCTTCCTGGCTGTACGCGTAGAAACGCGCCAGAATCCCCTCCGCGGTCCCTTCCCCGCTCGCTCTGGCGATCTCGTACCCTTCGGGAGAGACCAGCACCAGCGTCGGCCAGGCCCTCACCGCGAAAGCCTCCCAGAGTTTCGCGTCGGCATCGTCGACGACGGGATGGTCGATCCCCAGCCTCCCTACGAGCCGTTTCACCCACGCCGGATCCCTCTCCCGGTCGAACTTACCGGTATGGATACCCACGAGAACCACGTTTTCGGGGATATCGGCTCTTTCGAGTTCGGCCAGCATGTGGATGCAGTTGATGCATCCGCCGGTAAAGAAGTGAAGCAGCAGGTACCGCCCCGCCGTCAGATCCCCGACCTTTTTCCCGGTGACGACGTCCGGGTAACCGGCCAGAGAGGGTGTGCGGACCAGCGCTTTTTTCCGATGGGAGATTTCCATAATGCGCCAATTATAATATAATTCACGAAAAATTCCGGAGAAGAGATTGAAACGGATTCTGATCACCAACGACGACGGCTTCGAATCGCCGGGCCTGCATGCGCTGGCCGAAGCGCTGCGCCCTCTGGGGCACGTCACGATCGTGGCGCCGACACTGGAGAAGTCGGCCTGCGGACACAGCCTCACCCTGACGCGCCCGTTGCGCTTCGTCGAACTCGACGACGACTTCTTCAAACTCGACGACGGCACCCCCACCGACTGCGTCTATCTGAGCAAATACGCCCTCTTCGACGAACACCGCATGCCCGATCTGGTGGTCAGCGGCATCAACAAAGGCGCCAACATGGGCGAGGACATCACCTACTCCGGTACCGCCGCCGGCGCGATGGAGGCGGTGCTGCAGGGGATCCCCGGCGTGGCGATCAGCCAGGTCTGCGGCGGCTACGGATGCCGGGAGATCGACGAGCTGGGATACGAACTGGCAAAAGAGGCGGCCTACCGCGTCTGCAAAAAGATCCTCGAAGGAGGCTTCCCCCTCCCCGAGCGGCGCTTTCTCAACATCAACGTCCCGCCGCTGAAACCCTCCGAGTGCAAAGGCTACAGAGTCACCAGAGCGGGCTACCGCCTCTACGGCAACGACGCCCAGGTCCACCGCAATCCGAGGGGCGAAGAGTACTACTGGCTGGGACTCCACCCTCTGCAGTGGATCCCCGACGAGAGACAGCTGTGCGATTTCGAAGCGATCAAAGAGGGGTACGTGAGCGTCACGCCGATCCAGCTCGACCTGACCAGTTACGAGGATATCGACAGACTCGGGGAGTGGCTTTGATCCGGTCGCTGTCGTCGGGAAATTTCACGATGGAGCGATATCGTGCGCTATGAGAGGTGTCGCGCGCTTTTCGGCGAGGATCACGAAAAGCTGGCGCGGACCAAAGTGCTGCTGCTTGGTGTCGGCGGTGTGGGCGGATTCTGTCTCGACTGCCTCTTTCGCACCGGTATCACCGACATCACGATCGTCGACTACGACACCTTCGACGAGACCAACCAGAACCGCCAGATCGGTTCCGAGGCGGTGGGGGCCGTGAAAGTGCGCAGACTCGCCGAGCTCTACCCCACCGTCACCCCCATCGAGGCGAAAGTGGACGCCGCCTGGGTCGAAAATTTCGACTTTTCCCCCTACGACATCGTGCTTGACGCCATCGACGACATCCGTGCCAAAATCGCCCTGGCCCACAAAGTCTGGCCCAAACTCGTCAGCGCCACGGGCGGCGCCAGAAAGATCGACCCCACCAAAATCGAGATCGACTCCATCTGGAAAACCCACGGCGACCCCTTCGCCAGAAAGATCCGCTACGAACTGAAAAAGAGCGGTTTCAAAGGAGATTACACGGCGCTCTTCAGTCCCGAAGAGCCAAAAACCGCCACCAAAGGGAGCTTTGTCGCCGTCACCGGCGCTTTCGGACTGGCGATGTGTTCGGCGGCGGTGCAGAAGATTCTGGAAAACGGCGACAAAAGCCGATAAGAAACGCCTTGGGGCTGTAAATCCGATTCTTCTATTTGAGCTTGAAGATATTTCCGGTGCCGGGCTGTTCGACAAGAACGGAAAATTTCTTGACATACATGATGTCGTTCGTCGCGTCGATCTGGATACGGTAATAGAGTCCGCAGCAGGTGTTGTCCGGTGCGAGGACATGGATCTTGTCTTTCGGTGTGAGCACCACGCATCCGTTTTTGAGGATATACATGTTTTTGTCCTGGAAACTCCCATCCATATTTTCCAGTGCCTCGAGGGTTTTGACGTCCGGACAGGCCACCGTCGTACTCTTGATCCGGTCCGCCTGCAAGGCGACGGCCATGACCATCGCCGTCAAAAACAGCATCCATCGCTTCATCTGAGATCCTTTTTTCTCTATTTTAGCATGAAGTTTCCGAACCCTTCTTGATTCAATGAAAGCCCGCGCAGCGGGCCTCCAAAACTTTTCACTTTTAGTTTTTCACTTATATTTAAATAAACGCCGCGCTCATGTACCCGACCACCTGGCTTTCGTCACCGCTGGCGTCGGCACTGGTACGATAGTCGAGGATCAACGGCTCCAGGCCCAGGTTGCGTGCCGCGATCAGCATCGCTTCGACACCGATCTTGCCGCACGCTTCGCACCCTCTGTGCAGTTCGGAAGGATCGAGCTTGCTCACCGCGTCCAGACAGATGGCGTCGAGCGCCTTGGCCTTTTCGATATCGTAATAGTGGCTCAGATCGGTACTGATGACGACTCCCGTCTCGGGGTCGCCGAGAGCCCACTCGATCACCGGTGCCAGGTTTTTGGGATTTTCGTCTCCGTAGACCAGCTCCACCACCCTCGCGTCGGGCAGATAGGTCTTGATGAAGGGCATCTGCACTTCGGTGCTGTGCTCGTGATGGGCGTCGGGGATGAAACTCAGCCCGAATTTCTGTATAAGTTCCGTCGCGAAACTGCGATCGACAGGCAGATCCCCCAGCGGTGTTTCGTAGAGGTCGTACTCGCTGACACTGGTTCCCGTCAGATAGACCCGGTGGCTGGGGCCGATCACGACGACCCGCTTCACACCGCTGTTGCCCAGCAGCCGATGGGCCACATTGGCCGTGAAACCGCTGAAGATATAGCCCGCATGGGGCACGATGACCGCCCGCGTCTTCGTCTCCAGCAGTTTCGGATCGCGTATGCTCTTTTCGAGCATTTCGTTGAAGTATCCGAACATCCTTCGTATCTCTTCCGGTGACGCCGGGTAGAACTGCCCGGCCACCGCCGCTTCGCGTATTTTCAT
>NZ_JAOZOZ010000011.1:21116-23282 GCF_029933015.1 Hydrogenimonas sp.
CTTCCGGTGACGCCGGGTAGAACTGCCCGGCCACCGCCGCTTCGCGTATTTTCATATCACCCTCCTTCTTCTTCGAATGAAAGCCCGCAAAGCGGGCCTCCAAAACTTTTCACTTTTCACTTTTAGTTTTTCACTACTCCCAGATTCCCTCGATCTTTCGGCCGCATTTGGGACACTTGCCGTCGACCAGCCTGTTCACCGTCACATTATACCCCGTCCGATCGATCAGCAGTTCGCCGCAGTCGGGGCAGTGGGTATCTCCGTGAACCGGGACGTTGCCCAGATAGACGTAGTAGAGCCCCGCTTTTTCGGCGATCTTTTTGGCCCGCATCAGGGTCTCGAGACCGGTCCATTTGTGATCGGTCATCTTGTAGTCGGGATGAAAAGCGCTCAGGTGCCAGGGCACATGGCGCCCCAGGTCGCCCGCGATGAACTCCGCCATCTCCGTCAGATCCCTGTCGCTGTCGTTCTCCCCTTCGATGAGCAGCGTCGTCACCTCGACCCAGATGCCGGCATCCACCATACGTCGCAGCGTATCCTTGACCGCCTCCAGGCCGCCTTTGAGAATCTTCTTGTAGTACCCTTCGTCCCACGACTTGAGGTCGATGTTGGCGGCATCGAGCCACCCTTTCATATCCTCGATCATCTCCGGGCTCTCGAAGCCGTTGGAGACGAAGATGTTTTTGAGCCCCTTCTCTTTGGCGATGACGCCGATGTCTTTGGCGTAGGGGTAGAAGATGGTCGGCTCGTTGTAGGTGTAGGCGATGGCTTTCGTCCCGTGTTCAAGCGCCAGATCGACCATCCTTTCCGGGCTCACGTAGATCTCTTCGTTGACCTTCGTCTCCTGGGAGATCTGCCAGTTCTGGCAGAAAGGGCACTTGAAATTGCACCCGACCGTGCCGAACGATAGCGCCGTTTCGCCCGGAAGCATGTGATAGATCGGTTTCTTCTCGATCGGATCGACGTTGAGGGCGCTGGGATGGCCGTAGACCAGCGTCTTCAGTTCGCCTCCGACGTTTTTGTTGACCCCGCAGATACCCACCTGCCCCTCTTTCATCTTGCAGTAGTGACGACAGAGCAGACAGACGATTCTGTTCTTTTCGGGTTCGCTTCTATAGTATTGCATCTTTAACCTCCTTCAGTGAGGAACCTTTATACCGATAGCCTCAACTTTGATCCATTTTATCGCTTTTTGTCGAAAAAGTCAAGGAAAATTTAAGGTTTATGGAACGGGGTCGGACATTCCCTTTTCGATGCGAATCGCTATAATATTCCCATGCAAAAAATCGAACTATCCAACGAAACTATCGAAGCGGCCAAAGAGGCACTCAAAAACGCGGACGCTCTGCTGATCACCGCCGGTGCGGGAATGGGCGTGGACTCGGGACTGCCCGACTTTCGGGGAAACGAAGGATTCTGGCGTGCCTACCCGGTGGCCAGGAAACTCGGGCTCAGTTTCGTGGAGCTGGCAAATCCCCGCTGGTTCGAAGCCGACCCCGCCCTGGCGTGGGCCTTCTACGGCCACCGGCTCCATCTTTACCGCGACACGGTGCCCCACCCGGGCTTTTCGATGCTGCTGGATACGGCGAAAGAAAAAGAGGAGTGGTTCGTCTTCACATCCAATGTGGACGGGCAGTTTCAAAAAGCGGGATTTGATGAAGAGAAAATCGTCGAGTGCCACGGCTCCATCCACCACCTCCAGTGCACCAGCTGTGACGCCGGCATCTGGAGCGCCGAGGGAGTGGAAGTGCCCATCGACATGGAAAATTTCCGGGCGCTCAAATGGCCCCGTTGCGAACATTGCGGCGCCACCGCCCGCCCCAACATCCTGATGTTCGGCGACTGGGGCTGGGACGGCACCCGCACCGACGCCCAGCAGGCTCGCTTCGAAGATTTTCTGCAGCGGGTCATCGTCAAACGGCTGGACCTCGTCATCGTCGAGATAGGTGCCGGCACCGCCGTGCCCACCGTGCGCCTTACCGGCGAACGCCTCGCCAAAGAGCTGGGCGCCAGACTCATCCGCATCAACCCCCGCGAACCCCAGATCGACCCGCGGCTCGGCTGGGGCCTGCCGATGGGCGGGCTGGAGGGGATCGAAGCTCTACTCGCATAGCTGCGGAGCGTAGAGCGTATCGCCGTATTTGACCTCGGTGATGCGGCCGCCGG
>NZ_JAOZOZ010000012.1:0-5616 GCF_029933015.1 Hydrogenimonas sp.
TTCGAGCCTTCGAGAGTGAGGTTGTACATCAGTCCTTCGTTGCCGAAGACGAAACCGACGACCGGGTCTTTGAAGTCGATCGTGTTGATGTCCTCGCCCACGCCCCACTTCGCCAGGGCCACGGAGGCGTCGGCACCGATCTTCCAGCCGTCGCTGTTTTTGAAGTCGTCGAGGGCTTTTTGGGTCAGAAAGACGATGATGACCGACTTTCTCTGGGCGCCGATCTGAAAGCCGTAGGAGGCTGCGACCGTGTTGTAGTAGCCGACGATCTTTCCGCCGACCAGCAGCGCGCCTTCGCCGTATTCGCCGCCGATGCCGAATCCCGCTTTGTAGACGTTGGGGAAGACGAGGTACCCTTTTGCTTTGCGCAGAAACTCCGATCCCCCCTTGACCTCTTTGTCGAATTTTTCGATGGCCGCTTTGACCTCGATGTCGATCTCCTCTTTCGAAGCGGCCTGCAGGAGCTGGGCCGAGAGGATGAAGAGCGCCAGAAGAATGCCTCTGATTTTTTTCATGGGTTTCGATTCCTTGTGTCTGTTTTTGAATGGTCGGAGAAATTATAGCCCAAAGGCGTGGATTTTTCGTGGAATGGCCCTTAAACCGGTTTAAACGGCCATTCTACATTGATCACAAAGCGCCTTCTCAACTGAAGCGTAGTAAAATCGAATCCATATATTATATTCGACGATTGGAAAAACCATGCGTGCAGTGATATCTCTTTTTTTTCCTCTGTTTCTTTTCGCCCAGGTCCATTACGCGAAGCTGGAGCCCGTGGAGAGCTACGTCGTCAAGGCGGCGGCGGCCGGGCAGGTGGTGATGGCCGACGAAAGCGCCGAAGGGCGCATCGGTGACGGAAAGATCGTCGTGCAGATCGACGACAGGGTCGACAGGGCACAGAAAAGTGCGCTGGAAGTGACGCTGGACGCACTGAAATCGACGCTGAAACTGACCGAAGAGATGGCGGCCAACCAGCAGAAGGTCTACGAAAAGGATTATCGCTACTATCTGCGTACCAGGGATATGAAGACCAAGTCCCAGACCGAAAAGGACCGCATCTTTTCGACGATGATGGCCTCCAAAAACCAGCTTCTGAGCCTGAAAGAGAAGATCGCGACGCTCAAAAAACAGATCGCCGACACCGAATATCAGCGGGTGATGCTCGAAGACAGGATCGCCAAGAAAGCGGTGCGGGCGAAGGGGCTCTACATCTACAAAGTGGCGGTGAGAAAGGGCGACTACGTCAACCCCGGCGCCCTGCTGCTCAAGGCGATGGATACGAGCCGCGGACGTCTGGTGGTCTTTCTCGACGCCGACGAGATGGAGAACCTCGATCGCAAAAAGATCTATCTCGACGGCAGGGAGACCGATCTGCGTTTCGAGAAGGTGATCCGGGTCGCCGACGACGTGCACATCTCCTCCTATCGTGCGGAGATCGTGCTGGAGAGGCCCGGCGGACTCTTTTCCAGACTCGTCAAAATAGAGATCAAATAGGAGAATGGCGCTCATGAAAACGACAGCATGTCCTCTGGACTGTTACGACGCCTGCGCGGTGGTCGTGGACCCGGAAAGTCTCAAGATGGCCGGTGTGCCGAACCATCCCTTTACGCAGGGGACGCTCTGTCCGCACCTGAACCGGCATATCAGAGAGGCCGAGCGGATCAGAAGCCCCAGGATCGACGGCCGTGAGGTTACGATGGAGGAGGCGCTCGAAGCGGTGGCCGAAGCGATCGAAGCGGCGGGAGAGGATTTCCTGCTCTACCGTGGCAGCGGCAACGTCGGTTATATGCAGCGGATCACCGAAGCCTTCGTGGCGGCCCGTGGCGGCTGGACCACCGACGGGTCGCTCTGCGACGGTGCCGGACAGGCCGGCGTGGAGGAGGGGCGGGGCATCTCCCTGGCCCTTCCGCCCGAATCGATAGCCGAAGCGGACGCCGTCATCGTCTGGGGGCGCAACGTATCGGTGACCAACTCCCATATGATGAAGCTTCTGGAGGGCAAGACCCTGATCGTCGTCGATCCGGTCCGTACGAAGATCGCCAAAATGGCCGACCTGCATATGCAGATACGCCCCCGCAGCGACTTCCAGCTGGCGGTGCTGCTGGCGCGCTTCATGTATATGGAGGAGATGGCCGACGAGACGTTTCTGGAAGAGAAGTGCGAAGACGCCGAGGACTACTACCACTTTCTCCGCTCCTTCCGTGTCGTCGAGGCTCTGGAGACGTGCGACATCACCCTCGACGACCTGGGGGACATGCTCTACCAGATGCTTCACAAAAAGTGCGTCTTCCTGGTCGGCACGGGCGTGCAGAAGAACAGCATCGGCGACCAGGTGCTCCACGCCATCGACGGCCTCGCCGCCGTCATGGGTTTTTTCGGAAAGCCCGGATGCGGCGTCAGCTTCCTGGCCGACTCGATGGCCGGCTTCGAGGACCCGATCCCGATGTCGCCCAAACGGGTGGCAAAACCGGTCGCTCCTTTCGGGCGCTTCAAGACGGTGCTGGTGCAGGGGGCCAATCCCCTGGCGCAGATGCCGGGACTCGCGAAGGTCGAAGAGGAGATGGAAAAAGTCGAAAACCTGATCTACTTCGGACTCTACGAGAACGAAACGAGCCGGAAGGCGCGCATCGTCCTGCCCGCCAAGGATTTCCTGGAGAAGGAGGACCTGCGTCTGAGCTACGGCCATCCCTGGGTGCAGCCGATGCCCAAAATCAAAGAGGCGGAGTTCGGCATCGGCGAGTACGAGCTGACGAAGTTCCTCTTCGAGAGGTTCGGATACGACGGACTGAAAGAGGAGAGGGCGTACATCGACGCGATGCTGGATCAGTGCAAAAAAGATGGGGAGTGGTACAGATCCCCGGCCTACGAAAAGCACCCCTACGAGGAGGGTTTCGAGACCGACAGCGGCAATTTCGAGTTTCTCGAAGAGTTCGAGGACGATTACGAAGAGGAGGAGGGGCTCTGGCTCGTCACGCCAAAAAGCCCCCGCTCCCTCAACAGCCAGTTCGTCAGGGAGAGCCACGTCCGGCTCCACCCCCGCCACGGTTTCTCCGACGGCGAGAGGGTGCGCATCGTCAGCGAGCACGGCGAAGTGGAGCTGCCGGTGGAGACGACGGAGGATCTGCGTGAAGACTGCGTCCTCGTCTACGCCGGAACGCCGGGGGTCAACTACCTGACGCCGCCCATGAAGAGCCTGTTCGGCAAGAGCGCCTGCTATCAGGAAGTCAAAGTAACACTGGAGAAGATATCATGACACTCAAAGAGATGGATCAAACCTACGTCCTGCCCACCTACGCCAGAAACTACGTCCACTTCGTGCGGGGCGAAAACTCGATGCTCTACGACGCGGAGGGCAGGGATTACGTCGATTTCGGCAGCGGCATCGCCGTCTGCAGCGTCGGCCACGGCAATCCCCGCCTGGCGGAAGCGATCTGCGACCAGGCCCGAAAACTCATCCACACCTCCAACCTCTACCTCATAGAGCCCCAGGCGCGGCTGGCCAAACGGCTGGCGGAGCTGAGCGGCTACGACGTGCAGACCTTTTTCGCCAACAGCGGCGCGGAAGCCAACGAGGGGGCCATCAAGATCGCCCGGCGGTACGGCACCGACGAGGAAGGGAACGTCAAACGCTACAAGATCATCACTCTGGAGCACTCCTTCCACGGGCGCACCATCACGGCCCTCAAGGCGACGGGACAGGAGTCGATGCACACCTATTTCGGCCCTTTTCCCGACGGATTCGTCTACGCGAAGGATATCGCCAACGTCTACGACCTGATCGACGACCACACGGTGGCGGTGATGATCGAGCTGGTCCAGGGCGAGGGGGGCGTGCAGCCGATGGAGAAGGAGGCGGTGCAGCGGCTGGCCGAAGAGCTGAAACGGCGGGATATCCTGCTGATCGTCGACGAGGTGCAGACGGGTATCTACCGCACCGGCGAGCTGCTGGCCTCCAACCTCTACGAGATCACCCCCGACATCGTCACCCTGGCCAAAGGGCTGGGCGGCGGCGTGCCGATCGGCGCCATCATGACGACCCACAAGAACATCCTCAAAGCGGGCGACCACGGCAGCACCTTCGGGGGGAACTTCCTGGCGACCCGGGCGGCCCTGGAGGTTCTGGAGATCCTCGAGGAGAGAAAAAACAGCGGAGAACTGGACCATATGCTGCTGCTTTTCGAAGAGCGCCTCAAATCCTTCGTTCCTAAATATCCCGAACTCTTCGAAAAGGAGGTCGGTACGGGACTGATGCGCGGCCTACGGGTCAAAGAGGGCAAAGAGGCGGGCGACATCGTCAAGGCGGCTTTCGACGAGCGCGTCGTCGTCCTCAAAGCCGGCAAGAACACGGTGCGCTTCCTGCCTGTGCTCACCATCACGAAAGAGGAGATGGATCTTGGATTCGAAAGGTTCGAAGCTGCGCTGGATCGCCTCTAGTCTGCTGGCCGCCTCCCTGCTGAACGCGGAGAGTCTCGACAGCCTCCTCTCGGCACTCAAACGCGAAAGCCTTCAGCTTCAGCACGAGAAGAACCTGGCCGACAGCGGACAGCTGGAGTACAGCTGGGTCAACCCGGTCATGCTCAGCTACACCGACAGCCGCAACGAGCAGTTCGACGAGACGCAGAAGCGCCGGGAGTTCGTCGTGAGTGTGGACCAGCCCATCTTCAAGAGCGGCGGGATCTGGTACGCGGTCAAATACGCCGACGCCTCCAGAAACGTCGGGGACCTCTCGATCGAGGCGCAGCGGCGGCAGCTGATCAAGCAGGTGGTCGCGACCCTCTTCAACTTCAGGAAAAACGACTACCAGATCAGAAAGCAGAAGCTGCTGATCGAAAACGACCGTCTCGACATCGAGCGCAAGAAAGAGCAGTTTCTAAGCGGCGATCTGGACAGCGGGTTTCTGGACCAGGCGATTTTGAAGAAGAACCAGGACACCCTCAATCTCTACGTCCTGCAGGATACGAGGGCCCAGTTGCACAAGCAGTTCAGGGACCTGAGCGACGCCGATCCGGCGTCGATTGCGCTGCCCAGGCTTTCGCTGATAAAAAAGGAGAGGTTTCTGAAAAACCATATCGATCTGGCCAGGCAGAGAGAAGCGGTGACGCAGAAGGACTACTTCAACATCATGACATGGGCCCGCTACATGCCCACCGTCTCGCTCCAGGCCAGCTATGTCAAACCCTACGAGAACAGCTACTTCTTCACCGGTGGTAGGATGACGGACATGACCGACGACTACTACACCTACGGTTTCAGGGTCACGATGCCCCTGGATATCAACAGCTACTACACGATCGAATCGACCCGGGTCGACTATCTCAACGCCAAAGTGCAGCTCTCCGACCGGAAGAGGGAAGCGGACAACGCCTACACGGCGGCGCTGAAACGGCTGGAGGTGCTCGACCGGATGATCGCGCTCTCCAAAGAGGACGAAAAGCTCTACGGCAGTCTCGTCGAGAGCACCCGGGAGAAGGTGGAAGCGGGCGAGATGACCGAATACGATCTCAAAACGATGGAAAACTCCAGAACGATCCGCCAGCTGGATCAGAAGATTTTCGACCTCGACAAGCAGCTTGTACTGCTCGATCTCTACGAAAAGAGTTATGTGGAGCCGGGGAATGG
>NZ_JAOZOZ010000012.1:5716-16156 GCF_029933015.1 Hydrogenimonas sp.
AGCAGCTTGTACTGCTCGATCTCTACGAAAAGAGTTATGTGGAGCCGGGGAATGGGGAACGGTGAATGGTGAATGGTGAACGGTGAACGGGAAACGGTGAATGGTAGAGGGGAAAGAGGGAATGGTATGGTGAAAAGTTTTTCCGAGTATATGGAGGCGTGGCTCTACGGGCCTGAGGGGTATTACGCCAATTTCAAGGCGATCGGAAAAGAGGGGGACTTCTACACGGCGGTGAGTACGAGCCGCTTTTTCGGGGCGACGATCGCCCACTACATGATCTCTTTGGTCAAAGAGAAAAAGCTCTCCGAGGATCTGTCGCTGATCGAGATCGGGGCGCATCAGGGGTATCTGCTGGGGGATATGATCGAGTGGATCGCCCAGGAGGCGCCGCAGCTGCTGGAGAGGATGCGTTTTGGTATCGTGGAGCGGTTTCCCGCGCTGCGCGAGGCGCAGAAAGCCTATTTCCGGGAGCGTTTCGGGGATGCGGTGAAGGTGGAGCACTATGCCGACGCCGCCGAAATCGGCGCGAAGGAAGCCTTTTTCGTAGCCAACGAGATATTCGACGCCTTTCCCTGCGATCTGGTCTACAAGGGCAAAACGGCACTGGTGGACCAGAAGCACGCCATCCTTTTCGAAGGGGAGGACGAGGAGGTGCTGGCCACAGCGGGGCGCTACGGCCAGGAGAAGGGGGAAGTGGCCCGGGGATACGAAAATTTCGCCGCCTCGCTGGCTAATGCCGCCGAAAAGATCGTTTTCGTCTCCTTCGACTACGGGGAAAAGTATGTGCGGCCCGACTTCTCCATCAGGATCTACAAAGGCCACGAAGTCTTTCCCCTCTTCGAAGAGGGGCTCGATCCGGCATCGCTTTTCGGAAAGAGCGATATCACCTACGATGTCAACTTCGCCCATGTTTCCGACGCTTTCGAAGGCGCGGGATTTCGGACGGCCGCCTACAAGACCCAGCTCAAAGCCCTGATCGATTTCGGTCTGATGGATCTGCTGGGACAGCTGGCGAAGATGGGCAACCAGGCTCTCTATCTGCGGGAACTGAACAAGGTAAAAACCTTAATCGATCCTCAAATGATGGGGGAACGCTTTAAAATGATCGAATTTCACAGAAATATCGGATAGAATGGGCGTATGAAAAAACGAATCTATTTCATCGCCATCGTGGCGGTATCGCTTTTCGCCGACAGCGTCAACGGCTGGCGACCGCTGCACGAAGCGGTCTACGAAGCGGACATGAACCGCACCAGAAGCATCGTGGAGCAGGGAGGGTGCGACATCGACGCGGCCTCGAAGGCGGGGATTTCCCCCCTACATATCGCCGTCAAGACCCGCAACCTTCCGATGGTGGAATACCTGCTCGCACACGGTGCCGATGTGGACGCCCAGGACAACAACGGCTACACGCCGCTGCTCTACGCCATCGGCCAGCACCGTCTGGCGATCGTCCGCGCGCTGATCCGTCACGACGCCGATATCGACCTCGCCAACGGGGCGGGGATCACGCCGCTGCAGCAGGCGGCCTACGGCAACGACTTCGCGATCGTCGATCTTCTGCTCGAAAACGGGGCCGACCCGGAGCTGCTGAACGAAAAGGGGCTCAACGCCTGCGAACTCGCCTATATCCGGGGCAACTTCTCGATGGCCCACCATCTTAGGCCCTACACCAAGGGCGAATGCGGCGTCTACGCCGACGAACTCAACACAACGAAAGGGGAGAGATGAAACTGATCGTCAACGGTGAGGAGAAAAGTTTCGACGAGGGGGTGACACTGGCCCAGGTGATCGAAAAACTGGGCATCGCCGACAAGGTGATGGCGGCCGCCGTCAATATGGAAGTGGTCAAGAAGGAGAAGTGGTCCGATTTCGTACCAAAAGAGGGAGACAAGATCGAACTGCTACACTTCGTCGGGGGCGGCTGAGCCTTCGATGACGGCGACGGCGATGGCGAAACCGCCGTCGTGGGCGATGGAGAGGGATGTCGAGCGGATGGCGTAACGCGCCATGATCTTTTCGGGAAGCAGAAAGTAGGGGGCACCCCTTTCTGTCTTTTTGATCGTGATATCCTTGAAGTGCAGCGATTCGCCGATGCCGGTGCCCAGCGCTTTGGAGACCGCCTCCTTGGCGGCCCAGAATCCCGCCGCCGTCTGGGGCTTTTTGATCAGGGCGATCTCTTCGTCGATCAGATAGCGATGCAGGAATTTCTCGCCATACTTCTCGATCGACTTTTCGATCCGCTCGATGACGACGATATCGACACCGATCATTGGATGACGAACTCCGTGAAATAGATGTGCCGTATCTCTCCGTCGTCGAGGTGGCGGTTGATCTGTGCGATGATCTCCTCTTTGAGCTTCTCTTTTCCCTTGGCCGTCGTGATCTCTTCGACGGTTTTGGAGGAGAGGATCGAGATGACGATATCCCTGATCAGCGGAGTCTTTTTGTCGAGTTCGGGTGTGAGCTCTTCGCTGTCCTCTTCCAGGTTCATTTTGACTACCAGAAATCTTCGGCCGTTTTCGCTCATCAGGTTGACCGTGAATTTGTCCAACGGGTACATCGGTCCCACACCGATATCCTCGCTGCGTCTTTTGTGCTTCTTCTCCACCTTCTCCTGTTTGACGGTCGTGGCGTCTTCGGCTTCGTCTCCGGAGAGCATAAGATAGGCGACGACCCCTCCGATCGCCAGTACCAGAACGAGCAGTACGACGATCAGAATGAGTACGACATTGCTTCCGCCCGACTCTTTGGAGGAGCCGTTTTCACTCTCCTGGGACGCTTCTTTTTCTTCTTCTGCCATACATTCTCCTTGGCGTGATAGCTTTGTAGTACTATCGTCGGTTACCCTTCGAAGTTAAGGTCTCTCCATCGAATTATAGGGGATTTCAGTGGGGATTCGAAGGAAATAGGCTAAAATATCTGCAAAAACGTGAAAGTTCACCATGATGACAGGGATGATCGAAAACTTTTTCGCGCGTATCGGTGCGCCTTTTGTGAGGATGTACGAAAAAATCGGGGATTTCGGCAGGTTCGTCGAATTCCAGATCTCTTTGATACCGCTCTATTTCAAACGTCCGCATCGGATCCGGGAATTTTTCCTGCAGATGGACAGTATCGGCATCGGGACCCTGGGGGTCATACTGCTGACGGCACTTTTTACGGGCATGGTGGAGGCGATCCAGCTCTATCACGGTTTTCACCAGTTCAACGCCGAAAATTTCATGGGGTATACGATTTTCGTCTCCATCTCCAGAGAGCTGGGCCCCGTTTTCGCCGCGTTGATGCTCACATCACGGGCCATCAGCGCCATGGCGGCGGAACTCGGGACGATGCGGGTGACCGAGCAGATCGACGCCATCGAAACACTGGCGGTCGATTCGAAGAAGTATCTCATCATTCCCCGGATTCTCGCCACGACGATCTCTCTGCCGCTGTTGGTGATCGTTTTCGATTTCGTCGGAAACGTCAGCGCCTACCTGATCTCCACGGAAGCGCTGGGGGTCAACCCGGTCTCCTATCAGAACATGATCCAGCAGTATTTGGAGTTCGCCGATATTGGCACGGGGGTGCTCAAAGCCTTCGTCTTTGGATTTCTGGTCAGTTCCATCGGAACCTATCTGGGGTATATCGCCCGGGGCGGGGCCAGAGGCGTGGGCCAGGCGACGACGGCCGCCGTCGTCTATTCGGCCATTACGATCTTTGCTGCCAACTATTTTCTATCTTCGCTCTTTCTTTTCCTGGATTGGTGATTTGGTTTGTAGTCGATGGCCGATGGCGCTGCTGCGGCGTATAGCGCCTCCCGTTTTCGATTTCCGATTCCCGTTCACCGTTCCCCGTTCCCCGTTCCCCGTTCCCCGGCGCACCGCGCCATCACTCACACCGGTCGATGCCCAGTTTTTTTATGAGGGCGTCGAAATAGGGGCCGGCCTCTTTGTCGTAGTCGTCGTGAAACTCCACGGCGATGAATCCGCGGCCATCCCCTTCCATGACGTTGCTGATCTCCACCTGGCACTCTTTTCTGTAGCTCATATCGCCGATCGCGTCGAGGATTTTCTGCTTCTCCTCCTCGTTTCGGTAGAGAAGTTCGAGTTTTTCGTATCGCTCTTCGTGGGAGTGGATGGCGGTAATGGCGTCGAGAATGTCTGTCATAGGGTGCTCTTTTCGGAAATTAAAGTTCTATCTCTGTAAAATAGTGGCGTGATTATAGCAAAAGGAAACCGATGGCCTTCATTCTGGATTCGAAATCGCATTTCAACCTCGCCAATCTCTTCACGATGGTCAACATCACCTGCGGTCTGGCCGCCACCTATCTCATCACCCAGAACGATTTCTACCACGCCATCATCCTGGCGTGGATCGGTGGTGCTTTCGACATATTCGACGGAAAGATCGCCAGAAAATTCCATCTCTCCAACGAGTTCGGCATCCAGCTCGACTCCTTCGCCGACTTTCTCTCCTTCGTGCTGGTACCGGTCTTTCTGATTTTCCAGGCGGTCTATACCCATCTGGAGGGAGGCTGGTTCTATCTGGCGGGGATCGTGAGCGTCTACTATGTCATCAGCGGTCTGCGGCGCCTGATCCAGTTCAATATCGACGCCGAAGCGGGAGAAGTGGGAAAATTTTTCGTAGGGGTGCCGACCCCGCTGGGAGCGATACTGCTCTGGCTCGTCTATCTGGCCTATACCTACAGTCTCGTTCCGGCAGAGTCGGTCATCATGTTCATGATCGTGATCGGATGGCTTCTCAACTCGAAAGTCAAAGTACCGCACCCCTGAAAAGAGGCGTTTCTCACTTCTGCAGAGATTCGGGTGTCAGGCCGAAATCTTCGAGAATATGTTTGAGCCGCATCACCTCGTCTTTGGTGAAGTGGTCGCCGTGGGGAAGCTGTACGCTACCCTCTTTTTCTCCGTAATAGAGCTTTGCACGATGGTTTTTCGACACCTCCACGCGCACACCGAAATGTTCGATGGCCGAAAGGGTCTTTTTGACATCGAGATTGGCAGGCAGGGGATGGGAAAAGATTTTTTCGATTTTATGAAGATGTCTGCTCATGATGCCTCCTTTTTGAAAAAATTGTAACGAAAAGTGACTTTGGGTGAGATAATTTCAGGCCCGGCTCACATCCACTCCACCACTTTCGCCACCTCTTCGGCGACGAAACATTTCATTGGGGTTTTGAAAGCCGGTTTGTTGGGAACGATCGCTTTGGTGAATCCAAGGGTATGGGCTTCCCGCAGACGCTGTTCGAGGTGAAAGACTTCCCGGATGTCGCCGATGAGGCTCACTTCGCCGATGAAGACGCTCTCCTGGCTCAGCGGCCTGTTTCTGAAAGAGCTGATGATGGCGGCGATGATGGCCAGGTCGGCGGCGGGTTCGGTAATCTTGATGCCGCCTGCGATGTTGACGAAGACGTCGTACTGACCGAAGGGGAGGTCGAGCTTTTTTTCCAGAAGCGCCAGCAGCATCGTCAGGCGGCTCGCCTCGTAGCCGGTGGTGGAGCGTTTGGGGTTGCCGTAGCCGCTGTCGGCCACCAGCGCCTGCACCTCGATGACCAGGGGGCGGGAACCCTCCATGATGACGGTGACGGCGCTGCCGGCCTGGGGCTTGCCGCGGCTGAAGAATTTGGAAGCGATATCCTTGGCGCTCACCAGCCCCTCCTGGGTCATCTCGAAGATGCCCACTTCGCTGGTGCTGCCGAAACGGTTTTTGAAGGCCCGCAGCATTCGGATCTCTTTGGAGGCGTCGCCTTCGAAGTAGAGTACCGTATCGACCATGTGCTCCAGTACCCGCGGACCCGCGATGGAGCCCTCTTTCGTGATGTGGCCGATGATGAAGATCGGGATCTGTTTCTCCTTGGCCAGGCGCATCAGGTCGAAAGTGATCGTGCGTACCTGCGTGACGCTGCCGGGGGCGGAAGGGACCGAGTCGGAGTAGAGGGTCTGGATCGAGTCGATGATGATGAGATCGTAGGGGTTTTTCGACACTTCCGCCATGACCGCTTCGAGGCGGATCTCGCTGAGCAGATAGAGGTCGTCGTGGTTGGCTCCCAGGCGGTTGGCCCGCATCTTGATCTGTCCCCCCGACTCCTCGCCGCTGACGTAGAGCACTCTTTTGTTTCGGGCGGCGAGGTTGCCGCCGATCTTGAGCAGCAGCGTCGATTTGCCGATGCCGGGGCTTCCGCCGATGAGTACCAGCGATCCGGGGACGATGCCCCCTCCCAGGACCAGGTCCAGTTCACTGTCACCGCTGGTGAAGCGGCTCACCTCCTCCTCTTCGATTTCGGTGATCGGTTTGGCCGAGGCGGCAGGTGTGGAAGTTTTGGAGATTTCGTTCAGTACCTTCTGCTGTTCGGCAGTGAGTTCCACGAAGCTCTCCCACGCCCCGCAAGTGGGACATTTGCCCATCCATCGGGGGCTCTGCATGCCGCAGGCCTGGCACTCGTAGAGGGTTTTCTTTTTCGCCATCGATCAGTCGGTGGCCAGCTCTTCGGCTTTGTAGGCGCGTACGATGCTGCCGTCTTTGTCGAGTACCTCGATGAGGTCGATGTTGGCGTTGGGGTGGAGGCGGTAGGTTTCGCCGGTGGCCCGCTCGGAGACGAAATGTTTGGAGAGCAGATTGAAACCGTCGTTGTCCAGCAGCTCCTCAAGGCGTGCCAGCTGAGAATCGGTCAGGGCCGTTATGTCGACGTTGTGTGTTTTGCCGGCGGATGTGACGATATCGGCACTCTGTTCGACGAAGATGGCGTCGAGAATCGTGTTGACGAACTCTTTGGGGTCGAAGGGTATCAGATCTTCGGCCCTCTCGCCCACACCGACGTAGTAGATGGGGAGTTTCAGCTCTTCGGCGATGGAGAAGAGTGCGCCCCCTTTGGCGGTGCCGTCGAGTTTGGTGATGATGATGCCGTCGATGTCGATCATCTCTTTGAAGGCTTTGGCCTGGTTGATGGCGCTGTTGCCCTGGGTGCCGTCGAGGATCAGGATCTTTCGGTGAGGCGCCCCCTCCATGGCTTTCCCGCAGACGCGGACGATCTTCTTGAGCTCTTCGGCCAGGTTGGTCTGGGTGTGCAGCCGTCCCGCGGTATCGATGATGACGTGGTCGAACCCTTTGGCCTTGGCGGAGCTGATCGTATCGTAGGCGACGGCGGAGGGGTCGTGGCCCTGTTTGGTATAGACGATGGGGATGTCGAGTTTGTCTGCCCAGGTTTTGAGCTGCTCGATGGCGGCGGCGCGGAACGTGTCGGAGGCTCCCAGCATCACCGTCTCCCCTTCCGTTTTGTAGCGCTGGGCCAGTTTGGCGATCGTCGTCGTTTTCCCGGCGCCGTTGACGCCGACGATCAGCTCGACGAAGGGTTTTTCACCCTTCGGTTCGATCTTTTCGACATCGTAGATGAAAAGAGAGATGAGCGTGTTGTAGAGCTGGATGCGCTTGACGCTCTCAGGAAGCGACTCGACGATCTTTTCGACCAGATCGTAGGTGACGTCGGCTTCCAGAAGCAGGTCTTCGAGCTCGTCGCGGCCGATCTTCTCCCGTTTGACGGGTGCGTTGCTCTCGATCGTCTCGACCGTCTTCTTCAGCCCTTTTTTGAGGAAACCGAACATTACTTGCCGACCTTTTTCAGGGCCTCTTTGATATCGCTTTCGAGCATCTCTTCAGGCACCATGCCCACATAGTGGCGGAAATATTTGCCGTCGACGAAGAGCACCATGAAGGGGATGGAGAAGTTTCTGGGCTGATGGAGCATGTCGGCGACTTTGGCCGCGAGGGCCATGTTGTCGGGGGCGTTTGAGACGAAGTAGTTGATGTCGTGTCCTGTGATAAAGCGCTTCATCTCAGCCGGATGTTTCAGTTCGATCGAGACGCCGACGATTTTGAGCTTGCCGGCGTATTTGTTCTGGAGATTGACCAGGTGGGGGATCTCCGCGCGGCAGGGCGGGCACCATGTGGCGAAAAAGTCCAGCATGACGACGGGTTCGGCCACGTCGAAGGCGAATCCCTCGTCTTTGAGCGTCGCTTTGATGGTCCGGTTGCCATCCTTGAGCTCGAAGACCGTTTTCTGCTTGACGTCCACCGTTACACGGTCAGTCTTTTTTTCTCTCTTTTTCTCACCGCAGCCCGTGTAGAGCAGGGCGAAGAGTGTCAAAACGGATATCGTAAAAAATTTCAAACGCATTTGGTTTCCTTTTGGATAAAATGGCGGTTATTATATGATACCGGGGCTTAAAAATTGGACAAGAAAAAATTTAGAAAAACGTGTCTGGAAAAGTTGCGAAAAGCGGAAAGAAACGGTAAATTCCGACGCAACAGAATCGTTTTGAGACGAGTCGAAAGTATTATAAGAAAATATAATCCCAAAGCGATTCTGCTATACCTTCCGATGGGCCATGAAGTCGATGTCAGGCCGCTGTTCAGGCGCTTGCGGCGCGACCGGAAAATCTACGTTCCGTTTATGGAAGGCGAAAGTTTTAAGTTGGTACAATACAGATTGCCGCTGCAGAGAAAGCGGTTTGGTATTTATGAACCGATGAATTCACATTTTTATCTGTCAGAAATAGATATGGCGATCGTTCCGGTCGTGGGGGTTGACGGACGATTCCGCCGCATAGGATTTGGAAAAGGTATGTACGATAGATTTTTTGGGTCGCTGAGGCGTAAGCCTCTGACCGTTTTTGTACAGCTTGCGAAGTGCTATACCAAAGAGAAGATTACCGATGATTTTGATGTCATGGCAGATATTTACATAACCCCCGAAGATATTATTGTCCGAGGGAAAAGACATGTTGACAGAGTTGATAATAGGAGGTGCGGCAGCCACGGTTAGCGGCGTAGCGGCATTTTTCATCACCAAGAAGATCGACGCTTCGAAATACGACATCTATGTCGAACAGGCCAAAGCGAAAGCCAAAGCGATCGAACACGAAGCGGAAGTGGTTCTGCAAAACGCCAAGCTCAAAGTGAAGGAAGCGGAGCTCGAGGCGAAGCAGAAATACGAGGACGAGCTGGTCAGGCTCAACAACGAGTTCAATACACGTCTGGCGCAGCTCGAAAAGCGCGAAGAGCAGCTGGCCAAGCGTATCGAAGAGGAGCTCTCACAGGTCTCCGAAGAGAAGGAGGAGATCAAAAAAGCCAAGGCTGAGCTGAAAGCGGCGCAGCAGCAGATCGACGCGCTGCGACAGGAGTACGAAGCCAAACGAAGAGAGGCTCTGAAGATTCTCGAACGGGCTTCGGGGCTCACTTCCGACGAGGCGCGTGAGCTGGTCCTCAAAGAGGCGGAAGAGGATGCGCGGGCCGAGATCGCCCATATCGTCCGCAAGTACGAGACGGAAGCGAAAACCGAAGCCAAACGGAAAGCCAACTATATCCTGGCCCAGGCGACGACGCGCTACGCGGGCGAATTCGCCGCGGAACGTCTCATCAACGTCGTGCATCTGCCCGACGACGAGCTCA
The DNA here is from genome assembly GCF_029933015.1 of Hydrogenimonas sp. GTDB lineage: Bacteria > Campylobacterota > Campylobacteria > Campylobacterales > Hydrogenimonadaceae > Hydrogenimonas. The sequence goes on from NZ_JAOZOZ010000012.1 coordinate 15,164, forward strand.
AAGGGCGGATCATCGGCAAGGAGGGGCGAAACATCAAGACCCTCGAGATGCTGCTGGGTGTCGATATCATCATCGACGACACGCCGGGCGCGATCATTCTGAGCAGTTTCAACCTCTACCGCCGTGCCATCGCCACACGCACGATAGAACTGCTGATCGAAGACGGGCGCATCCAGCCGGCGCGCATCGAGGAGATCTACGAGAAGGTGACCGAAGAGTTCGAACAGATGGTGCTCGAAGAGGGCGAGCAGATCGTGACCGACCTGGGTGTTTCGCCGATGCATCCGGAACTGATGAAGCTGATCGGACGTCTGCGCTACCGTGCCAGCTATGGCCAGAACGCCCTGGGACACTCTCTGGAAGTGGCGCATCTGGCTGGTATCATGGCGGCGGAGATGGGCGGTGACGAAGTGCTGGCCAAACGGGCCGGCATCCTGCACGACATCGGCAAGGCGCTGACCCACGAGTATGCTGGAAGCCACGTCGATCTGGGTGCCGAAGTGTGCCGCCGTTACAAAGAGCACCCGGTGGTCATCAACGCCATCTACGCCCACCACGGCCATGAAGAGCCCGAAACGATAGAGGCGGCCGCCGTCTGTGCCGCCGACACCCTCTCAGCCGCCAGACCAGGCGCGCGCCGGGAAGTGCTCGAAAGTTTCCTCAAGCGTGTCAAGGCGATCGAGGAGATCGCCATGTCGAAACCGGGCGTCCACCACGCCTACGCCATCAACGCGGGACGAGAGGTGCGTGTCATCGTCAACGCCACCCTCGTCAACGACGACGAAGCCATCCTCCTCTCCAAAGAGATCGCGGAGGAGATCGAAAAGAGCGTGCAGTATCCAGGCGAGATCAAGGTGAACGTCATAAGGGAAACCCGGGCGATCAACTACGCCAGGTAAGAGCTCTTTTCGAAAACCGCGAGAGCGGTTTCGGGCCCGCTGCCGAAGCGGACACAGCGTCAGCGTAGGATGGAAGGCTTTGCCGTCCATCCGT
>NZ_JAOZOZ010000012.1:16256-19405 GCF_029933015.1 Hydrogenimonas sp.
CTGCCGAAGCGGACACAGCGTCAGCGTAGGATGGAAGGCTTTGCCGTCCATCCGTATTCGGCGAAGCCGAGAACCGGATCAAAAGAGCGTCCAGTATCCCGGCGAGATCAAGGTGAACGTCATAAGGGAAACCCGGGCGATCAACTACGCCAGGTAAGAGCTCTTTTCGAAAACCGCGAGAGCGGTTTCGGGCCCGCTGCCGAAGCGGACACAGCGTCAGCGTAGGATGGAAGGCTTTGCCGTCCATCCGTGTTCGGCGGAGCTATCTTCTTTTCCATCAACTGATTCGATGATTTCTTCAAAAAATTATTTATGAAACTTAAAAATAAATCAAATCCCCACCCAAAACGGCCGGCAGTGTTGCAAAAATAAGACGCACATTGTACAATACGCGCAATATAAACATTAAACCGAATCTGTTTTGTTATATACATAGGAAGGAGAAACGATTATGTCAGAAGCACGTACCCCCAATCGCTGCGGGCAGATCCAGGCTTATTTCAGACGCGAAGAGCGTTACGAAGGGCTTCAGCTGGTGTTCAAAGAGCATCCCGAGCTCAAAGAAGAGATCCTGAAAGCGATCGACGAGACGATCAAAGAGACGGGCGACAAGCCGGTCGTCTTCGAAAACAGTGAAAAGGCGGGTGAAGAGCCCTATGCCTTCTATATCGAATTCAACGACGACTACGACAAAGAGGGCGGAAACTTTTTCGAAGTGTTGCTGCGCAAGCTCGGCATCGAGAAGTGCGAAGAGTAAAAAGTCAGACCGCCGGGCCGCGTTCTTAGCGGCCCGAAAAACTTCCCCTATCTACCGCTTCCGGCGAACTGCCCGGATTCCTCCTCATTGATTACCGAATCGTCATACGGATCGAGATGGATATTGATAAGCCAGTCGGCTTTCGGATCGATCGCTTTGATCTTCTCTTCCACGTTGTCCCCGATCCTGTGGGCTTCCAGCAGTGACATTTCCGGATTGAAAACCAGGTGCACGTCGACGAAGTAGTCGTTGCCCGCTTTGCGGGTCTTCAGCCAGTGATAGTCGGTGACACCCGGCTCGTTGACGATCGCCTCCTTGATCTTCTCCACGATCTCTTCCTCCAGCGCCACATCCAGCAGCATCAAAATACCCTCGTGGATCAGCTCGTAGGCCGAGTAGATGATGTAGACGGCGATCAGAATACCCAAAATCGCGTCGACCATGAAGAAGTCGGTGAAATAGATGACGGCCAGGGAGACCAGAATGGCGCCGTTGCTCAGAAGGTCGGTTTTGTAGTGGAGCGCGTCGGATTTGATGACCATGTTCTGTGTCACTTTCGCCACATGGTTCAGATAGGCCACCAGCGCACCGGTCATGACGATGGAGAGGATCATGACACCGATCGATGCGTCCAGATGGGTGATCGGTTCGGGGTGGATGATTTTCATGACCGCTTTGTAGCCGATGAAAAGGCCCGACATCGTGATGACGACACCCTCGATGACGGCTGCGATCGCCTCGACCTTTCCCAGGCCGTAGTTGAACTTTTCGCTGGCCGGTTTTTCGGCGTTGGTGACGGCGAAGTAGTTGAAAAGAGAGACGGCGAGGTCGAGGCCCGAATCGATGGCCGAGGCCAAAACGGCGACCGAACCGCTGACGATACCGACGATCAGTTTGACGATGACCAGAACGGTAGCCACCGACGAACTGACGATCGTGGCTCTTTTTTGCATTGTCATGTTTTTTCTCCGGAAAAATTTTCCGAATTTTACTATAATCCTCTTTATGAACATTGAAGCAATCATAAAAGAGCGTCAATCCTGGCTGAGGTGGAAAAACATCGCGCCCATCCGTGAGGCGCTTCGTCAGCTCCCCGAGATCGAGGATGTGGAAGTGTCGCTGGGTGACTGTGTGACGCTTCGCAGCGACCGTGTCACGCAGGAGCTGGCGGGAGCGGTGGAGCGTGTGGCCAGAATGATGATGCCGTGGCGCAAAGGTCCCTTCGATCTCTTCGGTACGTTCATCGACAGCGAATGGCGAAGCTACAAGAAATTCAACCTCCTGAAACCCTATCTCGATCTGGAAGGCAAAAGGGTGGCCGACGTGGGATGCAACAACGGCTACTATATGTTTCGGATGCTGGAACTGGGCCCCGCCCAAGTGCTGGGGATCGACCCTTCTCCGCTCTTTCGCTCCCAGTTCGATCTGATCAACCGCTACGTCAAAAGCGACAGACTTCGTTACGAAATGCTGGGAATTGAACATATGCGCGGGTTTGCCGATATGTTTGATACAGTATTCTGTTTGGGAGTGCTCTACCATCGAAGCGATCCCGTCGTGGCGCTCAAATCGCTGAAACAGAGCCTCAAACGCGGCGGCGAGCTCTACCTCGACACATTCATGATCGATGGAGAGGAGCCGATCTGCCTGGTGCCGGAATCGACCTACTCGAAGATTTCGAACATCCATTTCGTGCCCACGGTCCCCGCACTGGAAAACTGGTGCAAAAAGGCGGGATTCGAGCGCTTCGAAGTGCTCGAAATCGTCAGGACCGAACCGGACGAACAGCGCAAAACCGACTGGATCCAGGGGGAGAGTCTCGAAGATTTTCTCCATCCGGAAAATCCGTCGTTGACGATCGAAGGGTATCCGGCTCCCAAACGGGTCTATATCAAAACCTACAGGAAGTAGAAAATGGCCGAAGAGATATTGACCGACGAAGAGTTGGAAGCGGAACCGGAAGAGTCGCTGCAGCCGGAGAAGGTCGAGCTGAAGACGCATCAGAAGATCGACCAGACGCTCTGCGGCACCCTCGTGGAGCTGCGTGTCGGATACGCCAAAGTCGAGCTCGATACGACGCGGGAGATGGTCGTGGACGATATGGGTCTCGTACACGGAGGCTTCACCTTCGCAGCCGCCGACTTCGCCGCGATGGCCGCCGTCAACGACCCCAACGTCGTGCTCGTCAGCAGCGACTGCCGTTTTCTCTCACCGGTCAAAGTGGGTGACAGGATCGTTTTCGAGGCCAACGAGCTCTACAAAGAGGCCCGCAAACGCAATATCCACGTCGTCGGCTATTTCGAGGATATCAAAGTGTTCGAAGGGGAATTCATGGCGGTCGTGCTCGAACGCCATGTGCTCAAGCTCAAGCTCGTCAAGGACGAGGAGTGAT
>NZ_JAOZOZ010000012.1:19505-22925 GCF_029933015.1 Hydrogenimonas sp.
AGGCTCTTTTTCATCGCTTCGGGGTCGGAGTAGGGGAAGTCGACCCGGCCGATCGATCCCCTGAAAAGGAAGTCCCCGCAGAACCATGCGTCGCCGATTTCGATGGCGCTCGTGCCGGGGGTGTGTCCGGGAAAATGGAGAAACTTCATGCCGATCCCCTCGATGAGGACCGTTTCGTCGGGGGCCACGGCGACATCGGCGCGGCTTGGCGGGGTTCCCTGGGAAAAGGGGTCTTTTTCGAGCATGAAAACGTCCCCTTCGGGGCAGTAGATGGGGACGTTCAGACGCTTTTTGAGCTCGGCGTTGCTCCAGACATGGTCGAAGTGGCCGTGGGTGTTGAGGATGGCGACCGGGTTTTTCACACGGGAGACGACCCACTCCGTCGCGCCGACGCCCGGATCGATGATGAAATCCTTTCCGTCGATCGTCACGATGTAACAGTTGGTCTGGTAGGCTCCCATCGGCTGCATCTGTATCTTCATCTTCATGCTATACTTTCTCTATGGAATTTTTCAAAGAGACACTGCGTGCCCTGCGTGAAAGCGACCCGTACGAAAAGGGTGCTCTCGTGGAGCAATTGTACACAAATTTGAAACGGAATGCACTGGTTTTCGACCACGACGCGCCTGTCGAAACCCTCGACGAACCCTCCTACGCTTCGATCGTGACGATCGTCCGCCCCAGAGACGTCCCCAAAAGAAAACATTTCGACGACGCCGAAGGACAGGGCATCCTGCTGCACGCCATCGCCCACATCGAGTACAGCGCCATCGATCTCGCTCTCGATTCGGCCTACCGTTTCCGCCGTATGCCTTCAGACTACTATTTCGACTGGATCGAGGTGGCCTTCGATGAGGTTAGGCATTTTGGGATGCTGGACGATCTGATGAGGCGGGTGGGAGTGAAGTATGGGGACTATCCGGTCCATACCGCCCTTTTCGACGCGGGGAAAAAGAGTGGCCGGGACGTGCTGGAGCGCATGGCCGTCGTACCGCGCTATCTCGAAGCCAACGGCCTGGATGCCAACCCGAAGATCATCAGGCGTCTGGAAAACTATCCCTCCTCACCGATGATCGACGCCATTATCGACGCTTTGGGCGTCATTCTGGAAGAGGAGGTCTCCCACGTGGCGAAAGGAGACCGGTGGTTCAAAGCGGTATGCGAAGAGCGGGGGATCGACCCCGATGTCTATTTCGAAATCGTCGAGCGCTACTATCCGGGCCTGGAGAAGAAAAATCTGCAGCTCAACATCGAAGCGCGTCGCGCCGCCGGGTTCGCCTGCGACGAATTGAAACGAATGGGTGCCCAAAAATGTGAATGACATTCATCTTATGAATGGAAATTATATCTACAAGCTCTAATTTATCAAACTTTCAGTAAGATAAGAGCAATAAAATTTCACAGGAGCATCACGTGGCACGAGAGATTCCTTTTTTCAAACCCGATATCAGCAGTGTCGAACGCGACCAGATCGAACAGGTCCTCGATCTCGAAGGCGAAACGAAGATCGAAGAGCTCGAAAAGGCATTCGTCAAAAAGACGGGCGCGACCTACGCCGTTTCCGTCAACAGTGGCACCTCTGCGCTCCATCTGGCGATGTGCGCGATGGACCTCAAACGCGGTGACAAGATCATCTGCTCGGTCAACTCCTTCCCCTCTGTGCCGGAAGTGGTCCGCCATTTCGACGCGGAGCCGATTTTCGTCGATATCGACAGCGAAGATTTCAACATCGACCTGGATGCGTTGGAAAAAGTGCTCGAAGAGAACAAGTCCAAAAAGCTCAAAGGGGCCATCATCAACCACGTGGGCGGCCAGCCGACCGATCTGGACCGTCTCTACGACATCGCCCAAAGATTCAACATCAAAATCGTCGAAGATGCCAGCGATGCCCTGGGCGGCACCTACAACGGTACGCCCATCGGTGCCACGGGTGCCGATATCACCTGTTTCAGCTTCTCTCCCCACATGAAACACTCCATCGCCAGTGCCGGGATGCTGCTGTGCGAGGACGATACGCTTTATGAGCGCTCCACGCTGCTTCGCGACCACGCCATCCAGTCGGACGGATGGGACAAATACGGCAACCTCGAGTATATGTACGATGTGGTCGATATCGGGTGCAAATACGACATCAGTCTGCTGGACGCGGCCTATGCGCTGGCCCAGTACAGCCGTGTCGACAAGATGATCGCCCGCCGTCAGGAGATCGCGAAGATGTACGACAAGGCGCTCGCCGGTGTCAAACACGTGACGCTGCCCGTGAAAAAGAGAGATCACATCTATCAGCTCTATATCATCCGTATCGACCGCAACCGGGACGGTTTCGCGAGGGCTCTGAAAGAGAAGGGTGTCCATACGGGGCTGCACTACATTCCGCTCCATCTGATGAGCTACTACAAACAGAAGTACGGCCTTCGGGTCAACGACTTCCAGCAGGCGCTCCAGACCTATCAGCAGGTGCTTTCACTGCCCATCTACCACAACATGAGCGACAGCGACGTCGAGTATGTCTGCGATGTCGTCAGAGAGGTCGCCGCGGCGCACATCTGATGGGCCGCACTCTGCGAAAGAGGCTTTCGGCCTCTCCCTTCCCCGTTTTTTTATGAAGATCAAACCCCGTCTCGTCCGCTTCTTCGAAAATCTCTATTACCATCCCCGGTGGTACCACTGGATCGTCGCCGTGGCACTGCTGCCTCTCTCTTTGCTCTATGCTCTCGTCATGATGATCCGCAGGAGGATCGCCAGACGGCAGGATTTCGGTATCCCGATCGTCAGTGTGGGCAACCTGCTGGTCGGCGGAAGCGGAAAGACCCCCATGACGATCGCTCTGGCGCGTCGTTTCGAAAAACCGGCCGTCGTCCTGCGGGGATACGGCAGAAAAAGCGAGGGGCTGGTCGTCGTCAGCGAGTGGGGAGAGATAAAAGCCGATGTGGAAAAAGCCGGAGACGAAGCGACACTCCTGGCGCGCTCTCTGCCCCATGCCACGGTGATCGTCTCCGAAGATCGCGCAAAGGCGATCGAAAAAGCCAAAGAGATGGGGGCGAAAGTCGTTTTTCTCGACGACGGCTTTGGCAAAGTGGCCATCGAAAAGTTCGAACTGCTCCTTTACCCCGCAAAAATCCCCAATCCGCTCCCTCTCCCTTCGGGGCCCTTTCGCGAATTCCGGTTCGAAGAGAGATACGCCGATCTCATCCTAATCGAAGGGGAGGATTTCAGGCGCATCGTCACCTGCGAGGGGTGTGACGCGCCGATGCTGCTGGTCACCGCCATCGCCAATCCCGAACGTTTGGAGCCTTTTTTGCCCAAAAACCTCGTAAAAGGGCGGCTTATCCTACCCGATCACGCCTGGTTCGACAAAAAGGAGATCGAAGAGGCGATGAAAAAACATGATGTCGAAAAGATCCTCACCACCGAAAAAGA
>NZ_JAOZOZ010000013.1 GCF_029933015.1 Hydrogenimonas sp.
GCGGGGCAGACGGACCATCTTCGATGTTCCGGGAAGCGAAACATTCCGCTTCTCTTACGCTGGCAGAACCAGTTTTTCCTAAAGCGTTCTCTTCGCTTCCTGGAGGGCTGCGATCACTTCGTCGAGGTTCTCGACGGGGATATGGACTTTCCAGTCCGGTTCTTCGTTCTCTTTGTTGAGCCAGATGCCGACGCTCACGACCGGAGCGCTATCTTCACCGTATGGCTCTTTTACAGTGGCGACGGTGATGACACCGTTTTCGGCACTGGCCAGCGGGATTTCCCTGATGATTTCGGTCTTTTTCATTTCGACTCCTTCTTCGATGATTTGAGCAGACGTGACAAAAGCGCGTTGAGCTTCAGCCAGCGTTTGTGCTCCATGATGGGGTATCCGGCATAGACCTTCCCGCCCGGGAGTGACTTGGTCACGCCCCCTTTGGCGGCAATCTGGGCGAAAGCCCCTATGGTCAGATGCCCCATCGCGCCGCTTTGGCCGCCCATGACGACGTTTCTCTCCAGGATCGTCGATCCGGCGAGCCCTACCTGTCCTGTAAGCAGAGAGTGTTCTCCGATGATGCAGTTGTGTGCGATCTGTACGAGGTTGTCGATCTTCGCCCCCTTCTTGACGATGGTGGGTTCGATGGTGCCTCTGTCGATCGATACGTTCGACCCGATTTCGACATCCTCCTCCACGATCACGTGGCCGAGCTGATAGAGTTTGACGTGTTCGCCGCTCTTCGTATGGGCGAATCCGTAACCGTCACTCCCGATCACCGTGTTGGCGTGGATGATGCAGCGGGGTCCGATCGCCGTTTCGTGATAGAGCGTGACATTGGGATAGATGAGCGTATCGTCACCGATCGTCACACCGTCACCGATGTAACACCCCGGCATGATCGTCACCCGGTCTCCCACCACGACATCTTTCCCGAAGGAGACATTCTCCCCGATGCGGCACTCCTCTCCGAAAACCGGCTCGGCACCCGTCTCTCTCATGGGTTCCGGCGCGAAAAGCCGGCTGGCGAGGGCCAGTTTCAGATAGGGCTCCCCGTCGATCAGAGCGATGGTCCCTTCGGGGACTTCGTCGGCATATCCGGGCGCCACGATGACGGCACCCGCTTTCGTATCCCTCAGATCTTTCAGATATTTCGGATTGTCCAGAAAGGAGAGCCGGTCGGAACCGGCGTTTTTCAACGTACCGAGTCCGGAAATCTCGATATCGGGCCCTTCGTAGGCGATGCCGATCCTGTGCGCCAGTTCGCTAAGCTTCATTCGCGCTCCATAGCGACGACACCACCCCGGACGATCTCTACCGGGTGGAACCGCTGGGCCGCTTCGATGAAGTGCTTGACCCGCTTGGGCTCGTCGGCGACCATCGTGATGATGTGCTGGCTGCTGACGTTGGCGATGCCGCCGTTGTAGGCTTCGCAGAGAGCCTGGATGTTGGCCAGCGACTCGTTGATCGGAAATTTCATCATCACCATCTCCTTCTCGACCATCTCCTCGTGCTCGATCACCTTGTAGGTCGGGATCAGCTTGTGGAGCTGCTTGATGATCTGCTCGATGACCCGGACGTTGCCTTTCGTCTCGATCGTCAGACGCGACATGTCGCTTTCGGGAATCGGCGCGACGGTCAGGGTTTCGATGTTGTAGCCCCGGGCGGCGAAAAGGCTCGTGATGCGGGCGAGGACACTGTGTTCGTTCTGTACGATTACCGAAATTACTCTTCGTTCCACTTTCATCGTCAATCCTTATATTCCAGCATCATATTGTAGAGCGTTCCGCCGCTCGGTACCATCGGAAGCACGTTCTCTTCCCGATCGACGATGACGTCGATCATCGCCACGACCCCTTTGTTCACCGCATCCTCCAGCGCCTCGTCGAACTCCTCTTTCGTCTCCACACGGTACCCGACACCGCCGCACGCCTCGGCCAGACGCACGAAGTCGGGCTGGAAGCTCAGGTCGGTTTCGGCGTACCGTTTGTCGTAGAAGAATGTCTGCCACTGGCGGACCATGCCCAGGTAGTGGTTGTTGAGGATGATGTTGACCACCGGCAGGCGCGCCTCCACCGCCGTCACCAGCTCCTGGATGTTCATAAGGATCGATCCGTCGCCCGTGAAGTTGACGCTCACCTTGTCCGGCACGCCGCGCTTGACACCCATCGCGGCCGGAAAACCGAATCCCATCGTACCCAGCCCTCCGCTGGTGACCAGCTGCCTCGGATGGCTGAAGGGGTAGAACTGCGCCGTCCACATCTGGTGCTGCCCCACATCGGTGGAGATGATGGCTTTGTCTCCGAGTATCTCGCCGACGCGCTTGATCACCCACTGGGGCTTGATCACCTCGTCGCTGTCCTCGAAACGCATCGGATGGATCTCGTTGTAGCGTTTGAGGATGTTGCGCCACGCCTGGTACCGGTCGGGATCGACGCACTCCTTGACTTTGGGCAGCATCACCTCCAGAACCTCTTTGAGATCGCCGACGATCGGGTAGTCGACATCGACGAGTTTCCCGATGGAGCTGGGATCGATGTCCACATGGATCACCTTCGCGTGCTTGGCGAACTCGGAGAGTTTTCCCGTGACACGGTCGTCGAAGCGGGGTCCCAGGGCGATCATCAGATCCGCCTCGCTCATGGCCATGTTGGCCTGGTAGCTTCCGTGCATACCCACCATCCCCAGCAGCAGCGGATCGTCGTGGCGCAGGGAGCCTCTGGCCATCAGCGTCTCGACCGCCGGTATCTGCGTCGCCTGGACGAATTCACGCACCAGATCGGCACTGCCGGAGCTGATGACGCCGCCGCCGAGATAGAAGACGGGACGCTTGGCGTTGCAGATCGCTTCGGCCGCCTTCTTGATCTGGCGCACGTTGCCTTTGGTCGTCGGACGGTAGGTCGGCAGATCGATATGGGTCGGATACTCGAACTTCGCCAGCTCCGCCGTCACGTCTTTGGGTATGTCGACGTGGACGGGTCCCGGTCTTCCGGATGCGGCGATGTAGAAAGCCTCTTTCAGGATATGGGGAAGCTCTTTGGCACTGCGTACGAGGTAGTTGTGTTTGGTACAGGAGCGGCTGATACCGGTGGCGTCGATCTCCTGAAAGGCGTCGGTGCCGATCATCGTGATCGGCACCTGCCCGCTGATGACGACCATCGGGACCGAATCCATATAGGCGGTGGCCAGACCCGTGACGGCATTGGTGAAGCCCGGCCCGCTGGTTACGAACGCGACACCGACCTTTCCGGTGGCCCGCGCGTAACCGTCCGCCGCATGGACAGCCGCCTGCTCGTGGCGGGTCAGTATGTGCCTGAAGTCGTTCTGCTTGTAGATTTCGTCGTAAACGTTCATGATGGCGCCGCCGGGATAGCCGAATACCGTATCGACCCCCTCAAGCTTCATCGCCTCGATCACCATCTGTGCGCCGGTCATCTCCATGGCCGCATCTCCTCAGGTTAGAAATTTGCCGATTTTAACCTAAAAGCGGTTAATTCACGGTTAATTATCCCCTTTTCGTATCTCGCTTCCCCTCTGCCGAAGACACTCGAAGATGGCGGCTCCCTCCCGCAATCCGTCGTCGATGACCACCGCCTCCTCGAAGCCAAGTATTTCGTAAAGACGGTCGAAAATCATAATACCCGCGGCGATGAGATCCTCGCGCCCCACGCCGACGAGTCTACGGCGCTCTTCGACATCCAGGGAGAGAAGCCGCTGCAGCTGCACCCGCAGATCCTCCCGCACCAGGGAGGTTCCGTTGATTTTCGAGCCGTCGTAGGAGGCGTAGTCCATCCCCCGTTTCATCGCCGCTACGGTGGTCGGCGTACCCGCCGTCGAAACGAAGAGTTTCGGCCGCATACCCCGCTCCTTTGCCTCTTTGACGAACGCTTCCACCGGTTTCATCCGCTCCGCCAGAGCCGCCTCGATGCGCCGGAGCGTCCCGTATCTTTGGGCCATCGTCACGATACCGACCGGAAAACTGCGGACCGTGACGGTATCTTTCGCCACGAAAACCACCTCGGTGGAGCCGCCGCCTATGTCGACCATGACGAAATCCTCATGTTCGAGTCCCAGCTTCTGGAGACGGATTCTCACCGCCAGAAGGGTCAGTTGCGCCTCCTCCTCGCCCGATACGATACGAAACGACAGGCCCGTACGCCGTCTGATCTCTTCGAGTACCTCTTCGCCGTTTTCGGCACGGCGGATCGCCTCGGTCGTCACAGCCACGACAGGCTGGGAAAAATCGAGCACCTTTGAGGCTTCCCTGGCCGCCTCCACGACCCTTTCGACCGCGTCGGGAGAGATCCGGCCGGTTTCGACCATGCCGTCGGCCGTGCGCACGATCTTTTCGTACCGGCCCGTCACTTCGAGATTTTCACAGGAGAGCTCCACGGCCCGAAAGGTGTTGGAGCCCAGATCGATTCCGATCATAGCTCTTCACCCGTCACGATATCCGCAGGCAGCGAAGCGGGCTCGATCTCCCCCACATCCCTGGGTTCCAACCCTTCGTAGGCACCGATTTTCCCTCTCATCCTGAGCCATGACCCGATCTCGTCGTCGAGGCCGAAGAGTTTCAGATAGTTGTCGATGGCGCGTTCGGTCGCTTCGGGGGGAGCCTTTTCGATCTGTTCGATGTAGGCCTGTTTGAAAAGAGAGATTATCTTGTAGCGTTTCTGCGGCATATGCATGAAGGGGGCGAAAATCCTGGCGAGGGCCGCGGCGTCGCCTCTGGAAGCGTAGAGTTCACCCTGTTTGACGACCTTCTGCCACGCCTCTTCCAGATTTTTGACGATCTGGGTATCTTCGAGAATCGGATAGTGCTCCAGCATCCTGTAGATCGCGTCGTAGTTCTTTTCGGCGAAATAGCGCATCGCCGAAGCGTAGAGATTGGCCTCCTCCTTCAGCTCCTCGGCCAGGTCACGACGGTTTGGAAACTCCAGCAGCTGGGAAGCGAGTCTCGCAGTCTCCGCGTAATGGCCCTTTTCGAGTTCCACCCGCGCTTTGTGGGCGATCGCATCCGCCAGCCGTTCGATCTTCCTGTACTCCTCGAGCTCCCGGATGGCGGGATAGCGCTTCGCCAGCTCGATCGCCCCTTTGTAGTCTCTTTTCTGGACCAGTTTCATGAAGAGTTTGTAGATCTCCCTCTCCGCCAGCATCGTCTGGATCGGTACGCTCTTGGAGGAGATCCCCCTGAAAGGTTTCAGAAGCTCTCGGACCCGCTCCTCTCCGCCGTTTTGGAGAATGATCTTTTTGGCTTTGGCGAAAACCGACCGCCACTCCTCCTCCATCTTTCTGTAGTGGCGGTTGCGCTTGAGCATCGGGTACTGGGCCGCCAGAGAGTAGGCGAGCTGGTATTTCCGGTTTTCGACAGCCGTTTTGAACTTCTCGTACATACGGTAATCCTGCATCAGCTGCTGGATCGAAAGCCGCTTGGCGCTATCCGCACTGAAAGGTTCCAGGACTCTCTTCGCCTCTTCGCGCCTCCCCTCCTCCAGCAGAGCGATGGCTCTTTCGAAAGCATCCTCCCACAGCATCTGCAGACGTGTGTAGGGGCGGCTGTATCGCAGCAGCGGGTTCTCTTCCGCAAGCCGGTAGGCTTCCGCCAGATCTCCCGATGCGATCGCCTCCTCCATCTTGTCGCTCTCTTTCAACGGGCTGTTGAATGTCACTTCGCCGTTGTCGAGGCCCACGATCAGATAGTTTCCCGTCTCGGCGTAGGCGATTTTTCGGATCGGTTTGCCGTAATTGAGATAGCGGAGCGAAAGCATTTCGTAGCTCTCCAGATCGTAGAGGGAGACCAGGCCGCTCCTGTCCGCGGCGAAAAGAAAGCGGTCGTCGGGCGTGACGCAAAACGACGTCACTTCATCCAGCATCTTCCTGAGACGTTTGATCACCTTCTGCTCGAAGTAGTCCCAGACGACGATCTCGCCGCTCTTGTCCGCTGCGACGAGGCGGTGGCCGCCGATGAATTTGACGACGTTGATGGCGCCTCCGTGGCCCCGCAGGCGGAAATGGCGTGAGAGGGAGGAGATGTTGGTGACCTGGATCTTCCGATCGAAGCTGCCGGTGGCCACCCACTGTCCGTTGGGGCTGAAGTCGATCGCCGTCACGAAATCGGCATGGTGGGGCAGCGAAGCGACCATGCGGCCCGTCACGAGGCTCCAGAGAAAGGTTTTGCCGTCCTGGCCGCCGGTGGCGAGATAGTCGTGCCTGTCGCCGATACAGAGACTCTCCACATCGCCTTCGTGACGTTTGAAACGGTAGATCAGGCGTTTGTGGATGCCGCTGAAGACCGCGACGCCGCCCTTTTTGACGGAAAACGCGACGAAGCGTCCGTCACGGGAGATATCGGTCCCCTGCAGAAGATGGGGATCCTGTTCGATGGAGGTTTTGAAGCCGCCCAGAAGGTCGACGGGGTCGAGCTTGAAAAAGCGCACCGTCGCCTCCGCGTCGACGATGGCCACCCGCTTCCCTTCGATCGGCTTGAGGGCGGTGATCGCTGCGTTGAACTGGAGCCTCTTTTCGATGATCATGGGCTGTTTTCAGTGTTCCTCTTCGAAACGGTATCCATGTTCGTGCAGCAGGTTTTTGATCAGCTGCTGATGCTCCCTGCCCTTGGTCTCGACGGCGACGGAGACGTAGGCGTCGCCGAACTTGAGATCGAGGGAGGTGCGGTCGTAGCCGATCTGGACGATGTTGGCCTGGGCCTCTTTGAGAATCTCCGTCAGTTTCATCAGACTGCCCGGTTTGTCCACGAGCGTGACGACCAGTTTCATCTTTCGGTAGGATTTCAACAGACCCTTCTCGATGATGACCGAGAGCATCGTCACGTCGATGTTCCCGCCGCTGAGAACCGTGACGATTTTCGCCTTTTCTGGCAGATTGAGCCGCCGGTGGATCAGAGCTGCGACCCCCACGGCCCCTGCCCCTTCGACCACCAGTTTCTGTTTCTCGAGCAGATAGAGAATGGCGTTGGCGATCTCGTCGTCACTGACGAGCACGATGTCGTCGACATAGCGCAGAATGTACTCGAGCGTCGTCGGCGAGGTGTCGCGTACGGCGATACCGTCGGCGATGGTCCGCACACCCGTCGTGTCGATCGGCTGCCTGGCGTCGAAAGAGAGTTTCATGGCCGGTGCCCCTTCGGCCGCCACGCCGATCACCTTCGTCTCGGGCGAAAGCGCCTTGACGGCGACGGCGATGCCGCTGATGAGCCCGCCGCCGCCGACGGGAACCAGTATGGCATCCGGTTTTTCGCACTTGTCCAGGATCTCCAGCGCGATCGTCCCCTGTCCGGCGATCACTCTGTCGTCGGCGAAGGGGTGCACGAAGACGCGCCCTTTCTCTTTGGCGTACTTCACGGCGTAGGCGTAGGCCTCGTCGTAGTTTGTGCCGTGTAGAACCACTTCGGCCCCGTAGGATTTGACGCCGTCCACCTTCGTCAGTGGCGTCGTCTCCGGCATGACGATCGTCGCGGGGATACCGAAATATTTGGCACCCAGCGCCACGCCCTGGGCGTGGTTGCCCGCCGAGGCCGCGACGACGCCTCTGGCCCGCTCCTCGTCGCTCAACGACGCGATCTTGTTGAAAGCGCCCCGTATCTTGAAAGAACCCGTGTTCTGCAGGTTCTCCTTCTTCAGGTAGACTTCGAAGCCACTGGTTTCGCTCAGTTTCGGCGCATAGGAGAAGGGAGTCTCCACAGCGACCTTGCGCACCTCCTCGCGGGCGGCTTTTATATCTTCGAGTCGGATCATGCGAGATTTCTATGATCGACCATGGCGCAGCGGCTCTGGACCACTTTCATGCCCGCTTTTCGCGCCTCATCCGCCGCTTCGTTGTTGACGATGCCCGCCTGGAGCCAGACCACCTTCACATCACCCCGCTCTTTGCACGCCTCGACGATGGGACCGACCGCCGCGGGCTTTCTGAAGATGTCCACCATGTCCACATTGCCGGGGATCTCTTTCAGGGAGCGGTAGACCTTCTCTCCCAGAATCGTCTCCTCTTTCGGATAGACCGGAATGATCCTGTATCCCGCCTCCTGGAGATATTTGGCGACACGGTGGCTGTCTTTGGTCGCGTCGGGCGAAAGACCGATCACCGCGATCGTTTTGACCTCCTCGAAAATCTCCCGGATCTCTTCGGGATTGGCGTTGATGGTGGGAAATTCACACTCCATGATGTTACCTTTTGTCTGGATTGAAATTGGTGTGAGTATATCAAAAGCGGGCTGAAACTACGGGCATGAAGCCAGGGCGGCTTCCACTTTGCGGCGGCACTTCTCGCAAAAACGATACCCTTTGATGTCGGTCTGAGCCAGCGTGTTGGAAAAGTGCATGACGCAGTGGGGATCGGGGCAGTGCTCCAGCCCCAGCGTGTGGCCGATCTCGTGGACCGCTTCGGTAAGCAGCCGCCTGAAGAAAAGAGCGTCGTCCGCAGGCGCCCCGTAGAAACGATTGTCGAGCCTCGTCGTCGAGACGACGGCGCAGCGGTAGGGAGCGGAGGCGAGCCCGAAGACGAAATTGAGCCCGCCTTCGTAGATATCGGCATCGGTGATCCCCAGCACGATCTCCCTGGAAGAGGCTTTTCGCGTACAGAGGGCTTCAAGAAGAGAGAGGGCTCGAAACTGGCCTCTGAGAGGATCGTAACCCTCCGCGGGCAGAGGCAGCGGCGCGTCCCAGACCGCCTCGATTCCGAAAATCTCCTCAAGCCTCTCCTTCAGGGGGCCTTTCCATGGCCTCTCCTCTTCGAAAAAGGGGACGAGCCGTATATAGCACCCTGATGTCACGTCAATACCCCATCATATCCAGGAGTCTGTAGATTCCAAAAGCCATCAGCCACGCCAGGACGTTGGGATAGACCAGATAGAATCCCCGCCAGGCCCACTGGGGCACCTCCGCCCAGAAGGTACTCATGGCGGCGATACAGGGCGAGTAGATCATGATGATGACGATCATCGCGATCGCCGCCTTGAACGTCACGTTGTCCCTGAGCCGCTGGATCAGCGTGTTGCTCCGCTCGTCGGCGTCTCCCACGGCGTAGAGTGTCGCCAGCGTCGAGACGACCACCTCCTTGGCCGCCAGTCCCGCCACGACGGCGACCGACATGCGCCAGTCGAAACCGATCGGCGAAAAGAAAGGCTCGATCGTCTTGCCGATGCGTCCCAGATAGCTGTTTTCCAGCGCTTTGGCCGCCATCTCGTTCTCCAGGGCCGCTTTCGCCTCTTCGCTCTGCACCGCTTCGATCTTCCGGGTATAACTCTCTTCGATCGTTCCGCTGTGGGGATAGCTGCTGAGAAACCAGATGATCATCGAGGCGCCCGCGATGAAGGTACCGGCTTTTTTGATGAAGAGTTTCGTCTTGATCCAGAGCTCCATGCCCAGCGCTTTCATCGACGGAAAGCGGTAGGGCGGCATCTCCATGACGAAGGGTTCGGGCTCTCCCTTGAAGAGGACGGTGCGCAGAATCTTCGCGACGATCAGCCCCAGAATCGCGCCGCTGATGTAGATGATGAAGAGAATGTTCCCGGCATGGGCCGTCGGGAAGAAGGCGCCGATGAGCAGTACGTAGACCGGCAGTCTCGCCGAACAGCTCATGAATCCCAGTACCAGCATCGTGATGATCCGGTCGGTCGGGTTCTTGAGAGTCCTGGCCGCCATGTAGGCCGGCACCGTACACCCAAAACCGCTCACCAGCGGAATGAACGCCTTGCCCTGCAGACCGAACTTCTTCATGAAGCCGTCGAGCAGAAAGGCGGTACGGGCCATGTAGCCGGTCTGCTCCAGCAGGTTGATCCCCAGAAAGAGGATCAGGATGTTGGGCAGGAACATGATGATGGAACCCACCGCCGGGATCACCCCGTCGGCCAGTACAGACTGTACGGCCCCATCGGGCAGCGTCGCCTTGACGACGTTGGAGATCTCGGTGAAGGCGGCGTCGATCATATCCATCGGAATCGACCCCACCTCGAAGGTGAGCTGAAAGAGCAGCCACATGAAAAAGAGAAAGATCGGCAGGCCGAAAACGGGGTGGATCAGAAGCCTGTCGAGACGGTCGGTCAGGCTCACCTTCACCTCCGGCTTCTTCACCGCCTCCATCACCAGCGCCTTGGAGAGGGCGTAGCGCTCGTCGCTGAGGATGTCGCTGGTACTCTCCTCGTCGTATTCGAGCTCCAGCTCCCGGTAGATCTTTCCCAGAAGTTCGTGCAGTTCGATGAAGATGGGCAGATCGTGGATGATCTTGTAGATATCCTCGTCCCGGTCCAGAAGCCGGATGGCGATGAAACGGGCGTATTCGGGATCCTTGAAATGGGGCGATTTGTGCAGGACCTTGACGATTTTGTCGATCTGCTCCTCGATCCGCTGGTCGTAGTAGAGTTTGTTTTTGGGCTTGTCGCTCTCGTGGGTGGCGACGATCTGGTCGATGATCTCGTCGACCCCGCGATGCTCTTTGGCCGACGTCAGAATCACGGGAATCCCCAGCAGCTCCTCGAGCTTGCCTTTGTCGATACTGCCTCCCTGCTTCTCCACTTCGTCGATCATGTTGACGACGAGGATCATCTTTTTCTGCATATCCATCAACTGCATCGTGAAGATGAGATTGCGGGCCAGGGTGTTGGCGTCGACGACGTTGACGATCAGGTCGTAATCCTCTTCGTAGAGGTACTTTTTGGCCACATGCTCTTCCGGCGTGTAGGCGTTGAGCGAATAGATCCCCGGCAGATCGATGATCTCGATTTCGTAGTCGCCCCGCTCGATGAAGACCTCTTTCTTCTCCACCGTCACGCCGGAGAAGTTTCCGACATGAAGGCGCGCGCCCGTCACGGAGTTGATGATGGAGGATTTTCCGACGTTGGGCTGTCCGGCCAGCGCCACCCTGATCTTTTTCACGCGGCGCACTCCTTCGGTTCGATGAAGATCGATTCCGCTTCCTCGTCTCTGAGGGCGATCTTCGTACCGTCGCTCTCGATCTCCCATGTCTGCTTGGCCAGGGTATGGTCGAGAATCCTGACCCTACTTCCTTTGGCGAGCCCCAGAGAAAAGAGTCTGCCTTTGATCGGCTCTTTCGCCCGGATACGCACGATGACCCCTTCGCATCCAATCTTGCATGCCGTGATCGGCTTCATTCTCTCCCCTTTCAGTGTGACAGTAATTTTTGCAAATTATAGGGCAAAACCGCTTCAAAGTCAATCGTCTTGATAATCATTTTCAATCTTTCCTTATCTATTACGCACAGATTCATAATAATTCACAATCGATACACGCCGATTATGCTAAAATTTCCCGATCATCCAAAGAAAGTAAGAGAAAGAAGGAGAGTAATGAAAAAAGTGCTGCTGATCGTGATGCTCGGCCTGCTGGGACTGCTTCATGCGGAAGATGTCGTCTATCTCGACGACATCTCCGCCAAAGAAGCGGCGGAAATGGTGAAAAAAGAGGGGGCGATCATCATCGATGTACGCGATCCCGTGGAGTTTCTCTACACGGGGCATGTGCCCGGAGCCGTCAACGTTCCGGTCTTTTTCGTGCGCATCGACCTCCCGCCGCTCGACACTCGCCTCAAAATCGCCGCGCTGGAGCGTAAAAAAGAGAAGGCGATCCACGTGAAAAAGAGTTACCGCCCCATGATGGACGAAAACAAAAACTTCCTGGAAGATGTGAAGAAACTGACCAAAGGCGATCTGGAAAAACCGCTCATCGTCATCTGCCACAGCGGCAACCGGTCGGTTTTCGCCGCCAACAGACTGGCCAAAAACGGTTTCGAAAACGTCTACAACCTCGAAGGCGGCCTCGTTTTCGGATGGATTCCGGCGGGACTCCCTGCGGGCGGACAATAAAATCAACAAAAAAAGGAGAGAGATATGAGAAAAAAAGCGGTACTCACGGTCCTGATAGGCATGGGACTTTCACTTCAGGCGGGCATGTTCGACGATGCCATGAAACAGGTCGGCGGCTATACACAAAGCGCCCAACAGACGACGGAGACGAAACAGGAAAGCAGTGGACTCCTCTCCTCTTTGACCAGCAGCCTCGGCATCACCGACAAACAGGCGGCGGGCGGCACGGCGGCCCTGCTGCAGGCGGCTTCCCAGAGCATGCCCAAAGAGAACTACACGAGCCTTCTCAAAAGCGTCCCGGGATTCGAATCGATCGCAGGCAGCGGACTGGCCGGCAGCGCCATGAACATGCTCGGCGGCGGCGACATGGTGGGCCAGGCCTTCAAAGCCCTCGGCATGGACAACACGATGGTCGGAAAATTCGCCCCCATCATCCTCGAATACGCCAAACAGTACGCCTCACCGGAGAATATCGCACTGCTGAAACAGGCGTGGAGTGCCTTTCTATAAATCTGACGCGTTAAACGGGCAAAGCCCGATTAACGGCGGGGACTGACCGTCCCCTGCACCCCCCTGAAGCTACAAAGGCTTTGCCTTTGAGACGGCCTTTGGCCGGATACGCAACTTTCTATCGACCCATTCAAAACAAAAAGCGAGCGAAGCGCAGCTTTCCCCACTTTTTCATTCTTCATTCTTAATTCTTCATTTTCACCAAAATGACTCCCGCTTCCATATGCGGCGTATAGGCGAACTGGTCGAAAAGCGCCGCGTCCATCACCCTGTGGGTTTTGCTCAGGGTCTCCAGGTCCCTGGTGAGGGTTTCGGGATTGCAGGAGATGTAGAGGATCGTGTCGAATTTTGAAATCAGGCGGCGCGTGCCTTCGTCGAGGCCGGCCCGGGGCGGGTCGACGAGGACCGTGCCGATATCGTAGCTCGAGAGATCGACGTTTTTCAGGCGGGTAAAGGCTCTTTTGCCCTCCAGCGCTTCGGTGAACTCCTCGCTGCTCATCCGTACGAAGGTGATATTGTCGATGCCGTTGAGTTCGCAGTTTTCCAGCGCCGCTTTGATGGAGCGTTTGGAGATCTCGGTGGCGATCGTCTTTTCAAAAAGCGTCGAAAGCGGAATCGTGAAGTTGCCCGCACCGGCGTAGAGTTCGCAGAAATCCCCCCGGCCGTAGCGGTGGGCCTGGGTCATCGCCCAGGCGATCATTCCCCGGTTGACGAACGGGTTGGGCTGGGTGAAACTCTGTTCGTAGTGACGGTAATGCCAGGTGCGGCCGGCGACCTCCAGCGCCTCGGTGACGTACTCTCTCTCCAGAACCACTTTCTGCTTTCTGCTTCGGCCGATGATCCACAGACCCAGCGCCTCCTGCAGAGCCCGCGCCCTCTCTTCCCACGCTTCGTCCAGTTTCCGGTGGTAGAGCATCGTCACCAGCACCTCGTCGGTCGTCGCCGAGAGAAACTCGATACCGAAGAGTCTGCGGGAGAGTTCATCGTCAGCGTCGATCCGCTCCATCAGCTTCCACATTCTCTTCGCGATCGGTTCGGCCACCATCGGGCACTCTTCCAGCGTCACGAAGCGCTTCTTGTCCAGATGGCGCATCGCGTAGTGACAACCCGCCTCGTCATGAAAGATCTTGTACTCCGCCCGGGCGCGGTAATGGGCGTCGGGCGAAGGAAACGGCGTGATCGCCCCCCGATAGAAAGGCTCCAGCATCCCGCTCAGCCGCCCCATCTTTTCGGCCAGCTGCGCCGGATAACTCTTCCCGTAAAGCGAACAACTCCCACACTCTCCAAAATGCTTACATTTCAAATCCTACCCCCAATAACCAATAACTAATGACCAATGACCGGCGCTTCGCGCCTACTTGAAACTCTCTACAAGATTCCCCACCAGCAGATGCCACCCGTCCACCAGCACGAAGATGAGGATCTTGAACGGAAGCGATATCATGACCGGCGGCAGCATCATCATACCCATACTCATCAAAACGGAGCTGACGACCATATCGATGACCAGAAACGGCAGGAAGATCAGAAAACCGATCTCGAAGGCGGTCTTGAGCTCGCTGATCATGAAGGCGGGAAGCAGGATCGGCAGCGTCACTTCCTCCTCCGTCTTGGGATTGGGAAGTTTTCTGATGCGGTAGAAGAGGGCCAGATCGGACTCCCTGGTATTGCGCAGCATGAACTGTTTGAAAGGCTTCACCGCCTCGTCGAAGGCCACTTCGTAGCCGATCTTCTTGTCCATGTAGGGTTTGATGCCGTTGGTGTAGGCCTCTTTGCCCATCGGCTCCATGATAAAAAGCGTCAGTACGAGCGCCAGCGAAACCAGAAGCTGTGTCGGCGGCGTCTGCTGGGTCCCCAGAGCCTGACGCAGAAAGGCGAAGACGACGATGAGCCGCAAAAAGCTGGTCATCACCAGCACCAGCGAAGGCGCCAGCACCAGAAGCGTCAAAACGATGACGATGTTGAGGGTGTTCACCAGATCTTTCGGCTCGGTCGGAGCGCTCACCGAGAGGTTGACGGTGGGGATGTCGACAGCCCCGAAGAGCGGAAGCAGAAGAAACGGCAAAGCGACTATGAAGAGTTTGGGTATCGGTCTCATGCGGGTATTTTAGCCTATTGAGGCTTTAATCCCGCATCGAGAATCGATTGTCTCGCTTTGCCTTCGAGTTCGGGTTCGTTGGAGAAGAAGTAGAGATCGACCCGTCTGTTTTTGGCCCGCCCTTCCGGCGTGGCGTTGGTGGCGATCGGTTTGAATTCGGCGTTGCCGCAGGCCGAGAGACGCTTGGGGTCGACACCGTCCTTGATCAGCTCCTCCACGACGGAGACGGCCCGGGCGGAGGAGAGCTCCCAGTTGTCCCGGTAGGGGCTGGTCGGGCCGGGCTTGGTGTTGTCGGTATGGCCCTGGACATTCACCTGGATCGTGTTGGGCAGCTTGTCGATGATCATGGCGATCCGCTTGATGAAGAGAATGGCGTCCATGTTGTCGATCTTCGCCTCGTCGGGTTTGAAGAGAAGCTCCGCGGGCAGGCGCAGCAGAAAACCCTTTTCCGACTCTTCCAGGGAAACCGGTGTGGCCCCCTGGCTCATCATGATCTCGTTCATCTCGTTTTTGAGAGAGATCATCTGCATCCACATCTTGTTGATCTGCTCCGCCATCCGCGACTGCGTCTGCTGGGCCGTCTCGATCTCGGTGGGTGTCGTCGCGGCCGCGCCGCCGCCCGTGCCGCTCTCCATCCGCCGCTCTTCCAGCTCCGAACGCTCTCCCCCCTCGAGTACGCTCAGGGCCCCGGCGAGCGAGCCCACCGCCTCTTCGAGCTTTTTGGCGTCCATCGTCGACATCGAAAGAAGAAGGACGAAGAAACAGAGCAGCAGACTCATCAGGTCGCCGAACGCCGCCAGCCATCCCGGCAGACATTTGGGACATTCGGGACACTTCTGTTTGGCCATCCGTTATATCCTACTCAAACTGGCTGACCCGTTCGTTGGGAGGCAGGAACGAAAGAAGTTTCGCTTCGAGGGTACGGGGGTTGTCGCCCGCCTGGATCGACATGATCCCCTCCAGGATGATCGTCTTGACCAGGTTTTCGTCGGCGTCACGGATATTGAGAATGTTGGCGATCGGCGTGCCGAAGATGTTGCCGATCATCGCGCCGTACATCGTCGTAAGCAGCGCCACCGCCATCGAGGGACCGATGGCACTGGGATCGGACATGTTCAGAAGCATCGCGACCAGACCGATCAGGGTACCGATCATACCCATCGCGCCGGCCAGTCCCGCCCACTGGTCGAAAATGGCGGCGTTGGCCTTGTGCCGTTCGCTGGTCTGCTCCATCTCGATCTCCAGCAGTTCGCGGATCGTATCGGGTTCGTTCCCGTCCACCGCCATCGAAAGACCCTTTTTCAGAAACTCGTTCTCTTCGTTGTTGGCCGCCGCCTCCAGCGACAGTATGCCGTCTCGACGCGCCTGGGTGGAGTAGTCGACCAGTTTCTTGATCAGTTCCGGTACGTTCTCCTGGGGCGGCTTGATGGCGATCATGAAGATTTTGACGAAATTCTTCATCTGCTCCATTTTGAAGGCCACCAGCAGCGCGCCGATGGAGCCCCCGATGACGATCAGAACCGACGGGATGTCGATATAGGCGCCGATTCCGACACCCATGGCCATCGCCCCGAAGAGCAGACCCAGAATCAATACCAAACCGATGACACTACCTAAGTCCATCGACACTCCTGATTTTTATGAAAAATTACATTTGCGACGAAACGTTCTCCGTGCGTCGCACGTTCCGTTTCGTCCAGTATCAGCTATAAATCGGCAATTTGGAAAGAATGGTAAACAGATGGGAGGTCCAATCTCGAAAAGGCCGTCAAAATTTGGTACATTTTAATCTTAATTGCGTTAAAATCACCTAAAATTCCACATTCCGCAAGAGGTCCATACATGTCTCTATCTGTCATTATACTGGCGGCCGGTCAGGGTACGCGCATGAAATCCGATCTGCCGAAAGTTCTCCATCCCATCAGCGGGCTGCCGATGCTCCACTACGCCATCAAAGCGGCCAAAGCGCTCAGCGACGACATCACCGTCGTCCTCTTCCATCAGGCCGACCGTGTCCGTGAAAACATCGAATCGGCCTTCGAAGGCATCCGTTTCAGGATCCAGGATCACGCCAACTACCCGGGCACCGGCGGAGCCGTCATGAACGTCGAAACCCGCCACGACCGCATCCTGGTCCTCAACGGCGACATGCCCCTGGTGACGGCCGAATCGCTCCGACCGCTGGTCGAGAGCGACGCCGACATCGTCATGAGCGTCTTCGATCTGCAAAACCCCTCCGGCTACGGCCGCGTCGTCGTCGAAAACGGCGAGGTCCAGGCGATCGTCGAGGAGAAAGACTGCACCGAGGAGCAAAAGCGCATCAAAACGGTCAACGCCGGTGTCTACGTCTTCAAAAAAGAGATCATGGACCGCTACCTCCCCCTCCTCTCCAACGACAACGCCCAGGCCGAATACTACCTGACCGACCTGGTCAAGATGGCCCGTGACGAGGGACGTCACATCAAGCCGGTCTGGGTCGAGGAGGAGGCCTTCAAAGGGGTCAACTCCCGCTACGACCTGGCCCACGCCGAAGAGATCATGCAGGAGCGCATCAGAGAGAAGTGGATGCGCGCCGGTGTGACGATGCACCTGCCCCGGACCATCTACATCGATTCCCGCGCCGTGTTCCACGGCGACTGCACTCTCGAAAACGGCGTCACGATCCACGGCGAGACGATCGTCGCCGACAGCCACATCAAATCCCACACCGTGATCGAGGATGCCGACATCCGAAACTCCAGCTGCGGCCCGATGGCCCGCGTCCGCCCCGGCAGTATCCTCGAAGATACCCACATCGGCAACTTCGTGGAGGTGAAAAAATCGCACCTCAAAGGGGTCAAGGCCGGGCATCTGAGCTATCTGGGAGACGCGGAGATCGGTGAGGGGACCAACATCGGCGCCGGTACCATCACCTGCAACTACGACGGTGTCAAAAAATACAAAACGAAAATCGGCAAAAACGTCTTCGTCGGCAGCGACACCCAGTTCGTCGCCCCCGTGACCGTGGAGGACAATGTCATGATCGCCGCCGGTACCACCGTCACCGAGGATGTGAAAGAGGGGGCGCTTGCCATCTCCCGCACACCCCAGAAGATCGTCGAAAACTTCTTCCACCGCTTCTTCAAGACGGGGAAACGGTAGGCGCATGGTCGACCAGATCAGACTCGACGGCAAGAAGATCCTCGTCGGCGTCACGGGAAGCATCGCGGCCTACAAGGCGTGCGAACTGGTACGCCTCTACTTCAAGGCCGGCGCCGACGTCCGCGTCGTCATGACCGAAGCGGCCGCCCGGTTCGTCTCTCCCCTCACCTTCGAGGCGCTCAGCGCCAACCCCGTCGTGACGGAAGGGAACGAGTCGTGGCACGACGACGGCAACCACATCGGCCTGGGAGAGTGGGCCGACCTCTTCGTCGTCGCCCCCGCCACCGCCAACACGATCAACAAGATGGCCTCGGGCATCGCCGACAACCTTCTGCTTCAGACCGCCCTCGCCTTTCCAAAAACGATGCTGCTGGCCCCCGCCGCCAACACCCGGATGATCGAAAATCCCACGACGGTGGCCAACATGAAACGCCTGGCCCTCCACCGCATCGAGACCGTCGAGCCCCAGACGAAGCTGCTGGCGTGCAACACGGTGGGCAAAGGGGCGATGGCCGAACCGGAGACGATCTTCGCGGCGTCGCTGAAACATCTTTTCGAAAAAGAGTATTGGAAAAACCGCCGGGTCGTCGTCACCGGAGGCGGCACGATCGAAAAGATCGACGACGTCCGCTACATCTCCAACTTCTCCAGCGGCAAGATGGCCGAAGCGCTGGTGACGGCCCTCTACGCCAGAGGCGCCGACGTCTGCTATATCACGACAAGAGAGCCCCGGAGCATCCCTCCGGTCCACGTCATCCGGGTCGAAAGCGCGAGAGAGATGATGGAGTACACCGAAGACGCCCTGCGCGTGGCGAAAAAAGGGGTTTTGACCAAACCCTCCTTCCACTCCGCTTCGGAGCGGCCGGAGCTGATCCGGAAGACCCCCTGGCTCTTCATGGTCGCCGCCGTCAGCGACTACCGTCCCGCCTACGAGCAGCGCGGCAAGCTGAAAAAGGAGACACTGGGAGAGCGCTGGCAGCTGGAACTGGTCAAAAATCCCGACATCGTCGCCTCCATCGACAAGAGCGGCATCAAAACCGTCGCCTTCAAGGCGGAGACCGATCCTCTCAAAGGGCTCGAACACGCCGAGCGGGCGCTGCGTGAAAAGGGTGTCGACGCCGTCGCTCTGAACATACTGACCGGCAGCGAAAGTTTCGGCAGCGACACCAACGCCGTCACCCTCGTCACCGAAAACGGCCGTATCGAAATCCCCCAGGCCAACAAGATCGACATCGCCTTCTCGATGCTGGAGAGCCTCGAAGATCTATGATCTACGGCCTCACACCCGTCAAGGCGGCCCAGGCTCTTCTGGGCAGACTGGCCGCCATCGAAGTGAACGCCCTGCTTCAGCTGGGCATCGAAGTCCTCGAAAAACAGGATCATCAGCGCTTTCTGATCCGCATGGGGCAGCACACCTTCACGACCAAAAGCGACACCCCTCTCGTACCGGGCAGGGAGTACTGGGTCGAGATGGCACAGACAAGGGAGGGGATCGTCCATCTCAGACGCATCCATCCCAAACCTCTGCTGCTTCAGAAAACTCTTCCCGAGGGGTTCGATCTGCGTTTTCTTAAAGAAATAGCGAAAACGTCCGATCCTACGAACAGACTCAGGGAGCGTCTGCTGCAGGCGATGGCGACGACGGAGAGCAAAACCCATTTCCAGAATCTGACGCAGCTTCTTCTCTCCCTCCATCAGGGCGTCGTCACCCTGCCGATCGAAGAGCGCGGCAGAAAGATGCTTCTGCAGATGCGAAAGAGGAAGAGGAACGAAGTTTTAAACGAAAAAAGTGTAGAATTTTATGCAGCTATGAACAACCTCGGCCCGGTAGAGGGCACGCTCTACCTCTCGGGCGGCCGCCGCACACTGGTGCTGGAGCTCTTCTATCCCAAAAGCGTGTCGCTGCTGGAACGGGAGAAGGGGAATCTCGAAGGATTCGACCGCGTAGAGATCCGCCACAGAACCGAGGCCGTTCATCCCTTCTGGGACGGTGAAAGACCCGGACTGCTCGATATCAAAGGTTAATCTGTTTTATGAGCAATATCGCACGACATATCGCCATTATCATGGACGGCAACGGACGCTGGGCCACCGAAAGAGGACTCAGGCGCGTCAAGGGACACGAACGGGGCGCCGAAGTGGTTCGGACACTGACCACCCACGCCTCCAACCATCCGGAGATCGAAGTCCTGACCCTCTACGCCTTCAGCACCGAAAACTGGAAACGGCCGAAGATGGAGGTCGATTTCCTGATGCGGCTTTTGAACAACTACCTGAAAAACGAAACCGAAACCTACATCCGCAACGAAGTGCGTTTCGAAACGATCGGCGACATAAGCCGCTTCTCCCCCGCCCTGCAGGAGCAGATCGCCAGACTCAAGGAGACGACGAAACACTTCTCGAAACTGACCCAGGTCCTAGCCCTCAACTACGGATCGCAGGACGAGATCGCCAGGGCGGCGAAATCCCTCTGCGAGGGCGGTGAAGAGATCACGATCGAAAGCCTAGAAAAGAGCATCGAAAGCTCCAGATTCGGCCCGGTCGATCTGCTGATCCGCACGGGAGGCGAACAGCGCCTCTCCAACTTCCTGCTCTGGCAGTCGGCCTATGCGGAACTCTTCTTCACGCCGACGCTCTGGCCCGACTTCACGCCCGAGGAGCTCGAGAGTATCATCGACGACTTCAAAAAACGCCAGCGGCGCTTCGGGGGGATATGATGGCGCTGCTTTTCGCCCTTTTCATCGGACTGGCCATCGGATCGTTCCTGAACGTCCTGATCGTGAGAATCCCCAAAGGCGAAAACGTCGCCTTTCCGCCATCCCACTGTCCCGTCTGCGACAACGCTCTGAAGTGGTGGCACAACATCCCTCTCGTTTCGTGGATTCTGCTAAGAGGCAGATGCGCCTACTGCCAGAGCCCCATCAGCCGCCTCTACCCCACGGTCGAGCTGCTGACGGGGCTGCTCTTTCTGGTACTGGCGATGAAACTGGGTCTGACGGCCGAATGGTTCGTGACCTCCCTGATCTTCTCCCTTCTGCTGGCCCTTTCGGTCATCGATTTCGAGTACTACGCCGTGCCCGATTCTCTCAATTTCACGGCGCTGGGGCTCGCCCTTTTGATGCCGCTATTCATCTTCGGATGGGACTGGGCCGTGGACGGTCTCAAAGATTTTTCCTGGTATCAGCAGATGCTGATAGAGCGCTTCAAAGACGCCGCCATCATGGCTGCCTCCTTTTTCGCCCTGGGGCTTTTCGTCAAATTCCTGATCAAAAAGGACGCCCTGGGCGAAGCCGATATCGTCATCGCCGGCACGATGGGGGCGATGCTCGGCTTTCCGCTGGTGCTGGTGGCCATCTACGTTTCGGCACTGCTGGCCATCGTCCCGGCACTTTTCGCACGGGGCCACATGGTCCCTTTCGTTCCCTTCCTGGCACTGGGCACATGGATCACCTACATCTTTTCGGATACTTTCATGCAGTGGTGGAACATGCTCTATGCGTAACATTTCGGGCTACCTGATCAGAAGTTTCAGCGGACTCTTCTTTTCGATCTTTCTGCCGATCATCGCCATCGGCTCGCTGATCCTCTTCGTCCGTATCGCGAAAATCACGGAAGTGACGCAGATGAGTTTTTCGGAGATGCTGCTGATGTACAGCTACTTTCTGCCGACCATCCTCTTCTACACCCTTCCCATCACCTTCTTCGCGGCCCTGACCCTGACGATGGTCAAACTCTCCAACGATTTCGAAAACATCGTCCTCTTCTCCTTCGGCGTCTCGCCCCACCGGCTGCTGAGATTTTTCGGTCCCGTCACCTTCGCGACGGTAGCGCTTCTGCTGCTGCTCTCCCTGGCGCTCATACCGATCACCAAGCAGCTGACCAAATCCTTCATCAGCTACAAAAGCGTCCACGCCGTCCTCAATGTCGAACCGAGCCAATTCGGCCAGAAGTTCGGCGACTGGCTCGTCTTTCTCGAATCGAAGGACGAAAAGGGGAATCTGCACGACATCGTCCTCTACAACGCCGCCGATCCGAAGGAGGAGCAGGTACTCATCGCCAAAAAAGGTGGATTCGTCAACGAAAAGGGGATCGTCGGACTGAAACTCGAAAACGGTGAAGCCTACCGCATCCGCCATGACGTCATCGAACAGATCAACTTCAAAGTGATGAAGATCTACGACACGTCGACCCACAAAGCCTTCACCTACCACAACCTGGCCGAATACTGGCTCGCGGCCTTCACCGACAGAAAACGGCTCAAAGATTTCATCATTTTCATCGCCGTCAGCCTCTTTCCGCTGATCACCCTGTTCTACGCCCTTGTTTACGGCATCATCCATCCCAGATACGATAAAAACTTCTCCTATGTGGCCATCTTCGCCGTTACCACCCTCTACTACGGCGTCATTTCGAGCATCGCCAAAACCTCGCCGGTCGGCTCGGTCCTCTTTCTGGCGCTCTTTCTGACGGCGGGGGCGGCACTCTTTTACCGGAAAGTCCAGAAAAGGTTCTGACATGCGCGTCAAAGCGGTCATCGCCTACGACGGGTCCGCCTTTTACGGATTCCAGTCCCAGACCACGACACCCAAAACGGTCTCGGGCGCCCTCGCTCGGGCGGCGGCGAAACTGGGAATCCACACTCCCATACTCGGCAGCGGACGCACCGACCGGGGCGTCCACGCCACGGGACAGGTGATCCATTTCGATCTTCCTCCCCACTGGCGGAAAGATCCGGAGAAACTGCGTGTCATGTTCAATCGCCTTCTCAAACCCCATATCCATATCAAGCACATCGCACAGGTTCACGACGGTTTCCACGCCCGCTTCGACGCGAAACGGCGCATCTACCGCTACGTGCTGAAACGGACCGAACCGACCCCTTTCGAGATGCCCTACACGCTCCATGTCCCGGACATCGATACCAAAAGACTCGCCGAAGCCCTGCGGCGTTTCGAAGGCACCCGCGACTTCGCTCTTTTCCACAAAAAAGGGAGCGACCCCGGCTCCACGGTACGCACGATCTTTAGCACTCGGGTCGAAACCTTCAGAAACTATACACTGCTCTATCTCGAAGCCGACGGATTTCTGCGCTCCCAGGTGCGGATGATCACCGCCGCCGCCCTCCAGGCGATGCGGGGCGAACTGACTTTGGAGCAGATCGAAGAACAGCTCGAGGGGAAAGAGCAACACACGACGCTGCTGGCCGAGCCACAGGGGCTCTATCTGGCACGGGTGATTTATTGAGTGTTGAGTGTTGAGTGTTGAGTGTTGAGTGTTGAGTGTTGAGTGTTGAG
>NZ_JAOZOZ010000082.1 GCF_029933015.1 Hydrogenimonas sp.
TACATCAGAGAAAACGAAACCATTACGAAAGAGCGGGAGGGTGATATCGTCGTCATATCGCCGACACTCTACTGGTACGCGCATGCCCAGTTTCCCACGAGCTCTCTCGCAAAGGCCCGGAAACTTGCCGATGCCTATCTCGACTCCCGCCCCGAATCCTACCAGACGATCCATGTCGAAAAAAGAGAGGGCGGGTTCGACTGTTACGCCTACGATGCGGAAGCGGTGCGTGCCA
Organism: Hydrogenimonas sp.; assembly: GCF_029933015.1. GTDB lineage: Bacteria > Campylobacterota > Campylobacteria > Campylobacterales > Hydrogenimonadaceae > Hydrogenimonas. The sequence continues at coordinate 236 of NZ_JAOZOZ010000082.1, forward strand.
GACTCGAAGAAGCGGAGGCCGCCGACGCGCCCGCCTTTTTTCTGCAGCAGTTCGCCGAGGAGATGCCACTGCGTATCGACGACGACCTCATCGCGGATACGATCAACGGTGTGTGCATCGAGCTGCAGGATGGCAACAGAAACCTTCCCAGCATCGAATCTCTCGATTTCGACGCGGTAGCCGCTCCCTTCAACCGCACCGGAAGCGGAACCCTTTCCAACAAACTTCTCGTCGCTCTCGTCGCGCTTTTCGCCATCACGATGATTTTCGACCTCTCCCTCCGTTTTCAGAAATATTCGGCCATCGAGCGTGCCGCCGAAAGAGAGAGTGTCGACAAATCGGTCTACGAGCTCAAAGCCCTCGTATCGAAATATGAAAAAACAGCGTCGGAGCAGACGAAGCTGCGCAAAGAGATCAAGAAAGCTTTGAGCCGGCCCGGATTGAGAAGGCTGGAGTGCACGCCGTCGAAAGGATGCAGCCGTGAATAGTCCTTTCGCGAAAGTCTCTCTCGCCTCCATTGCCGCACTCCTTGTCGTATGGATCGCGGGTGCGCTCTTCATCGACCACAAAACGGCCGCTGCCGAAAAAGCGTATCGGGAGAAACATATTTTGATCGGGCGCTACGAAAGCCTCAAAGATCTCTGGTCCGAAAAGAGCCAGAGGCACGCCCTCAAGAAATTCAAAACGCTTTTGAGGCTTTATGGCATCACTCCCGATATCAGAAAACGTCGCAACCGGAAAATCTATACATTCAGGCTCGAAAAGAAAAACGCCGATTCGGTACTCACTAAACTCCTCAACAGCAATCTCGCCATATCGACGTTCAAAGTCAGAAAAATCGACAGACAGCACATCGAGGTGAGCGTGGGAGTCTCCGTATGATCTGGGCGAAACGCATAGCCGCGGCAGCGGGGGCTTTGCTGATATGGGCACTGCTCACTTTCGCCTTCATCTCCAAAGATCGTCTCTGCAACGGGATCATCGAAAGGCTCGCCCAGGAAAAAGTGACGCTCTGTTACGACAGACGCACCACTTCGATGACCGGATGCGAGATGAGATTCGTCACCCTCCTTTTCGTCCACTCTCCTGTCGCGAAGATCAAGGCCTTTTCCGCGACACCGTGGAAAATCGTAGCCGAGGGCATCCGGCTCGAAGGGATGGCGGCCGACGCGTTTCCGCCAAGGATCGAACGCGTCACGATTCTGCCTCTGGGCGGAACGATTTCCGCCGAAGGGGATTTCGGTACGCTGCGGGGAACATTCTCTTTGAGCGAAAGACATCTCTCTTTGCAGATCACCCCCTCTTCGCTGATGCAGAGAAACTACCGCTCCACCCTTCGGATGTTCAAACAAAAAAACGGAAAGTTTGTCTATGAAACGGCATTTTGACAAACTCGCACCCCTGGCCGTATGGCTTCTCATCATCGTACTGGCAGCGAAGCTTGGTGCCCTCGTCGTCGATGCGTTTTTCCCTCCGGTTCCCTCTCTCGAATGCACGGAACGCCCTTCCCACAAAAAGGAGAAATATCACTTCGCCAAAGCCTTCGGGCTCGAAAGCGGCACGCACAAACCCGCCACCTCCACCCGTCCGGCCCCCAAACCGGTCTCCCTCAGAGGCTACCAGCTGACGATGACCGCCGTGGGAGAGCCCAGTATGGCCATCATCGTCCACAATAGAAAAAGCAAACTTCTCACCGTCGGCGAATCGATCGACGGCTTCAGGCTCACCGAAGTCTACAAAGACCGTGTAAAGCTGACCAAAAACGGCCGGGAGTACTGGCTTATGATGAAAAAATCGAAGTCGTCCATCTCCACCAGAACACGCGCATCGCACGTGAAACGGAGCAGCCCTTCGGCCTACGCCGAACAGATCCGCCGGGAGGGAGACACCTACTACGTCCCGCGTGAGCTGCTCGAAGAGATGCACGACATCAAAAAGATCTTCAAATATATCACGCTCAAGCCGATCTACAGGGAGCACAAGATGGTCGGCTTCGGTGTCTCGAAAGTGAAAAAAGGTTCTGTTTTTGATAAAATGGGTCTGCATAAACGCGATATCATCGAAAAGATAAACGGCAGCCCGCTGACCAACGAAACGGAAGCGTTCAAATATTTCAACCAAATCAACGAACTGAGCTCACTGACGTTGACGATCAAACGGGGAAGCGAGCAGAAGGAGCTGCATTATGAGATTTTTTAAATTTTTTCTGTTTTTGGCTCTCTTGGCCCCGATGGGTGCGATGGCCGAAAAGATCACGATCAATTTCAACAACACGCCCATCAAGGATGTCATACGCTTCGTGGCGAAAGAGACGCACAACAACATCCTCATGACCGACAAGATCAGCGGTACCGTCAACTTCGTATCCGAAGAGCCCATCGACAAAGAGGAGCTCATCCCACTGCTGACGCAGATTCTCCAAAACCGCGGCTACACCATCATCAACGGCAACAACGGATACATGATGGTCACCCGCGCCGCCAACGCGAAAAAGCTGGCCAGCCCCGATGAAAAGGCGGAAGCGGGCATGGTGACGAAAATCATCCGCGTCCACTATATCAAGGCCAGCGACGCGGTCCAGAAACTGCGCTATCTCAGCAGTCAGTTCGCTTCCGTCACATTCGACAACCACAAAAACGTCATCATCATGACGGACTACCCCAAACAGATCAAGAATTTCGAAAAGACGCTCCGCAAAATCGATCAGCCGATGCAGAAGGAGATACGCTTCATCTCCCTGACCAACGCCGACGCCCTCAGCGCCGTCAAAGAGCTGAACACGATTTTCAAAGCGCTCAACACCACCTTCCGGTTCCCCGTCACCCTCAGCGCCGATGAAAAGAGCAACAAGATCGTCGTCATCGCCGACTCCCACGACATCGCCAAAGCGGTCGACATCGTCAAAAAATATGACCGCCAAAACAGCACCAAAGAGGTGATGAGCGACGTCATCTTCCTCAACAACGCCGAAGCGACGGCCACCGTCAAAATCCTCACAGGTCTGATGAAGAGTTTCGACAAGGAGACCCAGGCCCATGTCTCGGTCCAGGCGAAGGAGGATATCAACGCCATCGCCATCACGGGCACACCCCAGGCGGTCAAACTGATCACCAAAGTGATCAAGAAACTCGACATCGAACAGCAGCAGGTCTACGTCAAGGCGCACATCTACGAAATCAGTCAGCGGAAAATGGAGAACCTCGGTATCAAATGGGGGGCGGTCGCCGGAGGCATCACGGGCAACCTTCTGATGACCGGCCAGATGAACATGGGCGGCAGTGTCTTCACTCTGCCCGACATTCTGAGGGGTGCACTGAATCTCGACGAGATCGACGCCAATGTCGCCGTCGGCGCCATCATCGATCTCATGAAACAAAACGGTGCCGTCAATGTCATCAGCGAACCCAACATCCTCTGCCTCAACAACAAAAAGTCCTCCGTCTATATCGGAAAGACCATCTCCATCCTGACCAGCCAGTCCACGGGCGACCAGACCACCTCCACGACACGCAACACCTACAGCCGCGAGGACATCGGTCTGACGCTGGAGATCAAGCCGCAGATCGCCAGCGACAGCAAGGTGCTGATGGAGGTCAAGACGAAACTCGAGGACATCGACCAGTCCAGCACCAAAGTGGCCGACAGACCCACCACGTTCAAACGGGAGGTTCAGACCGTCGCCATCGTCAGGGACGGTGAAAACGTCATCATCGGAGGGCTCCTGAAAGACTACTACTCCAAAGGCGAAACGAAAGTCCCGATCCTGGGAGACATCCCGATCGTCGGATCGATATTCACCTCGAAAAACGATATCAAGGACCAGATCAACGTCATCATCGTCCTGACGCCCTATATCGTCAAAGACAGCGAGTCGCTGGCCGAAATCCAGACCAAGATCGCGAAAACCGAAGAGCTCAAGGCCGATCTGGCGAAAATTCTCGAAAAACGGCTCAAAGAGCGAAAAGCCAATTTCAACCGCGATGAAAACGAAAGTGTCCCGACCGATGTTTTCAACCGTTAAAAACCCGGAGATCCCCGCCTATACGGAGGTCCCCAATCTCGATTTTTACCTGAAAAACGGCCTGCTTTTCGGTATCTACGAAGAGACGCCCCACGCATTCATCCGGGAAAATCCCGACGCCAACATGCTCAATGCCCTCTCGCACCTGGGGGGACGTTATCCGGTGCTGCTCCTGGACGAAGAGAGTTACAACAACCTCAAAAACAGGTTTCTGGAAGCCCGCAGCGAAGAGGGGATCGAAGAGGTCGAGGGGTTCGAAAACCCCGAAGAGATCGAAAATTTCCTGCAGAACGAGGATCTCCTCAGCAGCGAAAACTCCGCGCCGATCATCCGGTACGTCAACTCCCTCTTCGTCCAGGCCGTCAAACGGCGGGCGACCGACATCCATATCGAAACCTTCGAAAAAGAGGGCGACGTACGGTTCCGCATCGACGGCGTACTGAACAAGATCGCGACACTCAAAAAGGGGGCGATCGAGTCGATCATCAACCGTATCAAAGTCATCTCCAACCTCGACATCTCCGAAACCCGCATCCCCCAGGACGGCCGGACGAAGATCACGATCGCGGGATCGGGCGTGGACGTGAGGGTTTCGATCCTGCCCACCTATTACGGTGAGAAAGTGGTGATGCGTCTTCTGATGAAAGGCGAGTCGATCCCGTCGCTGCACAATCTCGGCTTCTCCGTCGAAGTCTACAACAAACTCAAGTCGCTCCTCAAACACAGCTACGGGATGATTCTGATCACCGGTCCTACGGGAAGCGGTAAATCGACGACGCTCCACTCCTTTCTCAAAGAGATCGACCACGAACATTTCAACATCGTCACGATCGAGAACCCGGTCGAATACAACGCACCCGGCGTCAACCAGATCCAGGTGAACGAGAAGGTCAACCTCACCTTCTCCGAAGCGCTTCGCTCGATCCTCAGACAGGACCCCGACGTCATCATGGTAGGCGAGATGCGCGACAGCGAAACGGCGAAGATCGCCACCCAGGCGGCGATGACGGGCCACCTGCTGCTGTCTACCCTGCACACCAACAGCGCCGTGGCGGCCATACCAAGGCTTTTCGATATGGGAATCGACCCTTTCCTCGTCCGCTCCACACTCATCGGCATCCTCGCGCAGCGGCTGGTGCGCAAACTATGTCCCTACTGCAAAGTCGCCTACGCCCCCAGCGAAGAGGATATCGAATATTTCTATCTCGACCACGACACGAAGGTCTACGGTCCCAAGGGGTGCAAAAAGTGCGGCTTCACCGGATACAGGGGCCGCCGGGCCATCGGGGAGATCATACTTGTCGACGACGCCTTCGGAGCCAGAATCAAATATGGTGCGGACGAACAGTCGCTGCGAAACTATCTGATCGAAGAGACCGACTTCAAGCCGATGTTCGAAGAGCTCAGAAAGATGGTCATGACCGGTGAGACGAGCATTTCGGAAGCGATACGTATCGGAGTCAAAGGGGTATGACGTTTTCCTACAAAGGGTATGACAAAAGCGGCAAACGTGTCAAAGGCGCGATTACCGCCACATCCATCGAAGCCGCGAAGGAGCAGCTGAAATATCAGGGGATCCTGCTCGAAAAGATCAAACCGAAAACGCAGTTTTTCGTCCGTCCCATTCCCCCGGCACTCATCGCCGCGCTGGGTCGCAACCTCAGCCTCTACCTCAAAGCCGGCATCTCTCTCAACCAGGGTCTCCACCTCATCGCCGACAACTACCCGAAAAAGAGCAAACAGCGGGCTTTTCTCGAGGAGGTCGCCCGCCATATCGAAAGCGGCGGCTCCTTTTCGGACGCCCTGGGAGCCCAGAGCGTCTACTCCGTCCCGCCCTATTTCCTCCATACGATCAAAGTGGCCCAAAAAAGCGGAAATCTCGAAATGGTCCTGCTGGAACTCGCCGAATATGTCCAGGAGCAGGAGCGGATCAAACGTGACGTCACCAAAGCCTTCATCTACCCCACCTTCATCCTGCTGATCGCCATCGCGATGATCAACTTCATGCTCACGACCATCATCCCGAAAATCGTCGATATGTTCGAAAGCACGAAAAGCGAGCTGCCCACCTCCACGAAAATCACCCTGGCCCTTTCGCACTTCTTCCAGGCCTATTCGTGGCTGCTGCTGATCGTTTTCGCGGCCCTTGTCACCGCTTTGGTCCTTACATGGAAACGTAACGAGAAGTTCGGCTATGTCATGGATCGACTCGTACTGAAAGTTCCCCTTTTCGGTGACATGATCGTCTTCATGGAACTGGGACGCTTCAGCCGGGTCATGGCCCTGCTTCTGCAAAGCGGCGTTCCCTTCGCCCAGGCCCTCAATTTCGCCGGCCAGACCATCGGCAACCGCTACCTGCAGAGACTTTTCGGCAAGATCGCCGCACAGATCGTCGAAGGAAAGAGCTTCACCCAGGCCGTCAGGGAAAACGTCAAAAAGGGAGAGATCCCCAACGACTTCGTCAACGCCGTGGCACTGGGAGAGAAAAGCTCGCACCTGGCCTTCTCCCTCAAAAGCCTCGCCGAACTCTACGCCCAGCAAAACCGCGACCGCATCGAAGTGATGCTGGCCCTGCTCGAACCGGTACTCATGCTCACGATCGGAGGCATCATCGGCTTCCTGGTCATCTCGATGCTGCTGCCTATTTTTTCGATCAGTCTGGG
>NZ_JAOZOZ010000083.1 GCF_029933015.1 Hydrogenimonas sp.
CTCAACACTCAACACTCAACACTCAACACTCAACACGCCCATCTAATGTCATTTTTTTCATATCAAATAAATACTTCATGTAAATAAACTTGACACAGACACACTCAATTAAGTATAATCTTGTTGGCATTTTTGAAAATAGGTGCTAAAATAACAGGTATGAAAAACAAATACGAAAAGATTCTCGAAGCGGTTGTCAAAACCTTTCTTCAGACGCACGAACCGATAGGATCGGCGACGCTGAAAGAGAAGCTTCCGTTCGAGATCGCGCCGGCGACGATCCGCTACTACTTCAATAAAATGGTAGAACGCGGAGAGTTGGAGCAGCTGCACAAGAGCAGCGGCAGGATTCCGACGGAACGTACGATGAAGTTCTACTGGCGCAAGCATCTGAAAGATCTGGAAGTGATCTGCGATGCGATGGACGAGCTGGCGCGTATCAGTGAAAAAGAGGAGCTTTTCGTACTGCTCAAACCGGTCAAAACGAACCGTCTGAAAGGGATCGAGCGGATCGGTGAGAGATATCTGATCCTGGTGTTCGAATCGGACGAATACGTGATCCGTTATCAGAGCCAGCTCGAGTCGTTTCTGAACGATCTGATCGGTTACGAACTCGAAGAGGTCAAGCAGATCGCGAAAGATGTGGGCATGATGTCCCTCTACCACAAGATGCGGGCCAAAAACGACGAGGAGATCACGGCGATCAACCCCGAAGCGATCATCCGCATCGCGGGAGAGAGAAAAAGCTGGGGGAAACGCCACATACGTCTCTTTCTGGATGGCGACGCGATCGAGGAGTTCCAAAGAGGTCTTCATTTCGAACCTGTCATCCCCAAAGGGTTCATGGCCCTGCGGACGGAGGCCCTCATCGACGACCGTCCCACGAAAATGCTCTGTATGGGTGCGATCGACCAGGATTTCACGAAGATTTTCAAGGAGGTGTAGATGGCTGCCGAAAAAGAAAAAAAGAGAAAAGAAGAAGAGATGAAAAGAGAAGAGGAAAAGAAGGAAACCTCCGTATCCGAAAACGAAGAGAGAGTTTCCGAGAGTGCGGAGAGTGAGATGAGCGAACTGAAAAGATGCAAAGAGGAGCTCGAAGCGTGCGAAGACAAATATCTTCGGATGCACGCCGAGTTCGAAAACATCAAGAAACGGATGGAACGTGAAAAAGAAAAAAGCGTCGCCTACGCCCAGGAGGAGTTCGCGCGCGATCTGCTTCCCGTGATGGATTCGCTCGAGCTCGCTCTCGCTTCGATCCCGACGGCGGAAGAGGGTGCCGACGAACATCTGCTGAAGCTGCGCGAAGGGGTGCAGCTCACCCTCGACCAGTTCGTCAAGACCTTCGAAAAGCACCACATCAAAGTGGTGGATATCGACGAAGGGTTCGACCCCAATTTCCACGACGCGGTGATGCAGGTGGAGAGTGAGGAGCACGAAAGCGGCCAGATCGTCCAGGTACTGCAGAAAGGGTATACCTACAAAGAGCGCCTTCTGCGGCCCGCGATGGTCAGTGTCGCGAAGTAGTGCGGGTTTTGCGACTTAGGTAGCAAAACCGAAAGAGAAAGTTGAGTATAATACACTCAACCATGAAGCGGATGCCATGATGTTCCGGCCAAGCCGAAGCGGACTTGGCGTCAGCGAAGATGGACGGGCTTTGCCCGGCCGTCGTATCAATTAAAAACAGAAGGAGATAGAAATGGGAAAAGTCATAGGAATCGACCTGGGAACCACCAACTCGGCGATGGCCGTCTACGAAGGCGGAGAAGGTAAAATCATCGCCAACAAAGAGGGTAAAAACACGACACCCTCCGTCGTCGCCTTTACCGACAAGGGTGAAGTGCTCGTCGGCGATCCGGCGAAACGCCAGATGGTCACCAACCCCGAGCGGACCATCTACAGCGTCAAGCGTATCATGGGTCTGATGTGTAACGAAGAGAAGGCGGCGGAAGCGAAGAAACGCCTTCCCTATCACGTCATCGACAAAAACGGCGCCTGCGCCATCGAAGTCGACGGAAAGACCTACACGCCGCAGGAGATCTCCGCGAAGATCCTGATGAAACTGAAAGAGGACGCGGAAGCCTATCTGGGCGAAGAGGTGACCGAAGCGGTCATCACCGTACCGGCCTACTTCAACGACTCTCAGCGTAAAGCGACCAAAGAGGCGGGAACCATCGCGGGTCTGAACGTCCTGCGTATCATCAACGAGCCCACCGCCGCGGCGCTGGCCTACGGCCTGGATAAGAAAGAGGCCGAAAAGATCTGCGTCTACGACCTGGGTGGCGGAACGTTTGACGTGACGGTCCTGGAGACCGGTGACAACGTCGTCGAGGTTCTGGCTACCGGCGGTGACGCCTTCCTGGGCGGTGACGACTTCGACAACCGCCTGATCGACTATGTGGCCGAAGAGTTCAAAAAAGAGAACGGTATCGACCTCAAAGCCGACGTCATGGCGCTTCAGCGTCTGAAAGAGGCGGCCGAAAACGCCAAGAAAGAGCTCTCCGCCGCACAGGAGACAGAGATCAACCTGCCGTTCATCACGGCAGACGCCAGCGGACCGAAACACCTGGTCATGAAGATCACCCGCGCGAAGTTCGAGAGCCTCATCATGGATCTGATCGATCAGACGATCACCAAGATCGAGGAGGTCCTCAAAGACGCAGGTCTCACCAAGGGCGAGATCAAAGAGATCGTCATGGTCGGTGGATCGACACGTATTCCGCTGGTCCAGGAGAAGGTCAAGAACTTCTTCGGCAAAGAGCTGAACAAGTCGGTCAACCCGGACGAGGTCGTCGCGATCGGTGCGGCGATCCAGGGCGGTATCCTCAAAGGAGACGTCAAAGATGTCCTGCTTCTGGACGTCACACCGCTCAGCCTCGGTATCGAGACACTCGGCGGCGTCACGACCAAGATCATCGAAAAGGGTACGACGATCCCGGTCAAGAAGTCCCAGATCTTCTCGACCGCCGAAGACAACCAGCCGGCCGTTACGATCCATGTCGTCCAGGGTGAGCGCGAGCTGGCCAAAGACAACAAATCTCTCGGACAGTTCGAGCTTACAGGCATTCCGCCGGCACCCCGCGGCGTGCCTCAGATCGAAGTCACCTTCGACATCGACGCCAACGGTATCCTCACCGTCAGCGCGAAGGACAAGGCGACCGGCAAGTCCCAGGAGATCAAGATCACCGGATCTTCCGGACTCAGCGAAGAGGAGATCGAAAAGATGGTCCGCGACGCCGAGGCCCACAAAGAGGAGGACCGCAAGCGCAAAGAGCTGATCGAGACCAAGAACCAGGCCGACGCGCTGGTCTATCAGACCGAAAAGAGCCTCGGCGAAGTGGGCGACAGTCTCGAAGCGGGCGAAAAAGAGAAGGTCCAGGCCGCACTCGACGCTCTCAAAGAGACGCTCAAAGATGAAAACGCGACAAAAGAGCAGATCGAAGAGAAGGTCAAAGCTCTGACCGAAGTGAGCCACAAACTCGCCGAAGCGATGTACAAGAAAGAGCAGGGCGGCGAGCAGGCTGCCGGCGGCGCCGAAGGCGGTGCCAAAAAAGGCGGCGAAGACGATGTCATCGACGCCGAAGTCGAGTAAATCTTCCGGCGGGGCGGCTTCGCCGGCCCGCCACCCCTTCGACCCCATCGTCGACGAACACTCCAAAATCCTCATTCTGGGATCTTTCCCAAGCCTCAAATCGTTCGAAAACCACTTCTACTACGCCCATCCGAGAAACCTGTTCTGGCCGATTCTGGGCGAGATTTTCCAAAAGCCCGTCACGACGAAAGAGGAGAGAATCGCGCTTTTGAAAAGTGTCGGCATCGCCCTGTGGGACGTGGTGGAAGCGTGCGAGCGCACGAACTCCGCCGACTCAAACCTCAAATCGTGCGAACCCAACGACATTCCGGCACTGCTCGAGAAATATCCGAATATTCGTGCCATTCTCTTTACCGGGAAAAAGGCCCAGAGCCTTTTTGAAAGATATTTCCCACAGATCGATCTGCCCCGCTACCTGCTTCCTTCCCCCTCTCCGGCCTATGCTGCGATGCCCTACGAAGAAAAAGTGGTAAAATGGCGTGAGATTTTCAAACGGCTGGAGTTGATCGATTAAAAAAATTGTTCTCAAAGCGCTTCTGCTGCTCTATCTGGGGGCATCCTGGATCGGAGCGACCCATCTGCACGGTCCCCAGGAACACCACCATGCCGACTGCAAAGTCTGCCACATCCTCAAGACGCTCCAGAGTGCCGATCTGCCGCCTCAGGCGGCCCCTTTTGATTTCGATGCGGCCGCCTTCGAAAAGATCCGGTTTCTCACGCACCTCTGCGATCTTGATTTCATCAAAGGATTCTTCTCCCACGCCCCTCCCTCTTTGCGATAGATATCTGTTTTAAAAATCTATCCGCAAAGGAATACCATGAAAAAAGTGTTACTGGTCATGGCGACCGTGCCGCTACTGGCTTTCGGTGGCGGCAACCTGGTCTCCGTGGGGTACGAGAGGGTCGATTTCGACCACTCCGTCAAAAAGGATCGCGGTTGGCGCGCCTCCGTTTTCGGGCGTGTGGGTCTTAAAAAAGACCGATTCGAAGCGCTTCTCGAAAAGTCGCGCATCGATACCTTTCAGCCTCCCGCACCAAAAGATCTGCAGGTGGCCAAAATCGGCCTCAAATATCTCCATACGTTCGAGAAAGCGGAAATGGCCGTCAGCTTCGCCACGATCGACGACAATCTGATGAAGCAGACCGACGGAGGAAAGATCTACGGCGTAGCCCTGCGTCGGGGAGGCTTGCGGATCGCCCAGTATCTGAGCGACTACAAACATTTCGATGTCTGGCAGACCGAAGCCGGCTATTCGGTGAAAAGGGAGTGGAACGATTTGAAAGTGGGCGCCTCAGCCATCGTGAAATACATCCGTCTGAGCGACCGAAAGAGCAACGCATTCAGCAAAAACGCCAAAGCCGACTATGTTACCCCCGGACTTTTTCTATCGCTTCATACCAGCGGCTGGCATTTTCGCACCGGCGCACTGTTTGGCCGGAGGATCTTCGCCGTCATGCAGGAGGGGATGAAGGTCCAGCACCATGCCATGGAGTTTTACCAGACATGGATGGCCGCCGTAGCCAAGGATCTGGGGCCGCACAGGCTCTCATTTCGGTATGTCTACCAGAAAGCCGACGAAATCCCGATCCACAACGACGGGGTCAGGGTGCAGAGCGTGGCGCTTGTGTGGGGGTATCGTTTTTAAAGACGAAGGGTCTGCCCATGTGCGATCGAAAGGGCCTCAGGGTCCGGTTTTGCACCGTGGGCGATCCCACGTCTCTTTCCCCCGGCAGGCGGGTTTTTATGTCCCTTTTGAGACGGGTTCTGGAGTCCGCTTACCGATTTCCAAAGTAGTAGGCAAACTTCTCGGGTGTCATGACGCTTTTTAGCTTTTCGAGCGGGATGAGAAACGACGGTTCTCCGTCTGCATACCCCGATATCTCATACAGACCGAATCTTATCACGATCCCCTCGTCCGTCAACTCCATTCTGTCTGCCGATGCCGACATATCGTAAAGCTCATCGTCGCTGAGCCTGTCGACATGTTCCAGGCCTATCAGGTCTCTTACATTCCGAACGATGAAAGAGTAGAGTACTCTTTTGCGTTCTCCAAAGAGATCGCTCCATTGAATGATTTTGCCGCTGTTTCTGTCGAGGTTGAGATAATCGGTCGCGAAATCTCCATGCAATCCCCCTGTATAGTCGGAAGTCTCCGTTTTTATAACGACGACATTTTTGTTGATATACGAAATGGTCTGGTCGTTTTTTTCGAACATTCTATGGGTATCTCTCGAGCAGGGCTTGGGATCTTTCGGAACGGTGAACTCAAACTCCTCGAACTCGGGTTCGTTTTTGCAAAGCTTTTGGATTTCACTCTTTTTGTAAAAATCGTAGATAAAACACTTCTCCTCTTCTTCGAATGAAATATGGGTTCTTTCCAGACTTGTTTCCGTGTCGTTCACATTTAGCGTGCGGTGGTTTTTATACTTTTGCAGTAAAGCGTTATAGTACGCCCATTTCTCTTTGGCCACTTTTTTGGTGCAATTTTCATCGAGTACGCCAAACCTGTTTCTACACACTTCGTAGGATTTTTCCCAATCCAAAAGCTCTTTTTCGAGTTTTTCGTAAGAGGCTTTGTCCAGATAGGGTTTGAAGTTTTCCGCGATATAGGGGCGATGGGTATAAAGAAAAAGAAGATGTTTGAAATTTCTATAGACCATGGCGCCGTCGTCGAACTCTTTCAGCTTTTCTATTCGGGCGGTATAGTAGCTCAGCAGACACTCCTTTCGCTCATCGCCCCGGTACTTGCCACAGTTTCTGTTTCGTGCTTTGAGCCACTTTTTTTGCGTCTGCTTGAAAAAGTTGTAGTTCGAGCTTCCTTCATATTTCGAAAGTCTGTTTTGTATCGAGAGCGCAAGCACTTTTTTATAGACCTTCGCCAACGCTTCGTCCAGTGCGGAGAGGTTTGCATCGCTGCAAATATCTTTTTCTATGGCTGTGGTCGCTTTTTTGCAGTCGAAACTGGCCGCATGAACGAAAAAAACGAAAAAATTTAAAATCAAAACGATCTTTTTCATATCTCTCCTTCTTAGAACCCATCTCAAAAATCCCCATAGCCGGGAATGGAAGCGATTTTGCTATTTTGGCCGACCATCGCGATCGCGTTGATGAATGATAACATGGATTCTTTCAAATCCCGATACGAGTTTGGCGCTTGCAAAACCGCGTATCGGGATTTTTGAGATGGGTTCCGGGCATGAAGCAGGGCGAAGAGAGGTTTTTTGTTTTTGTTGGGTGGGGCACCGCTCACGGGTGCCCGCATTTATGTCAGAAGGTGGTAGCTGATGAAGGCCA
>NZ_JAOZOZ010000014.1:0-17004 GCF_029933015.1 Hydrogenimonas sp.
CAAAATTCCGGATGTTTCCGGGCCAGTTCCTCCATCGAGAGCAGTGTGGGATAGCGGTAGCGCTGGAGATACTCTTTCGCCTCGCCGATCTTTCTGAATGGCACTCCCGCCATCCGTAAAAGCCTGTAGAGATTCTCTTCCACGGCACATAGCAGATACTCCATCCCCTCCCTTTTCATGAATGGACAGCCGTCGCGCATGATAAGTCGGAATATCTTCATGACGGTTCGAAGGCTCCGGTATCTTCTGTCGACCGTGATACGGGAGATTTCACAGAGCTTCTCCCCGTCGATCCTCTCAAGCAGATCGTTCATATCCATGACGTTGAGAGTCGGGAAACCGATGGGACAGCGGTAGATGAGACGAAAACAGCCCACCAGTTCGCCCTCTTCCGTCAAAATGGCATATTGATCGGCATGTGAATCATACCGATCTTTTTCGAGTCCGTCGGGATATTGGGATCTATCCAGTGTCTTTATCTCCTCGCAGAGGACTTCATAACGCAGCCTGTAGATCTTTTCCAGGAGATTTTCATCTTCGACTTTGACGATTTTCAAGGGTGCTCTTTGTTGATGGTTTCAAGGGAAATTATGACGAAATTCCATTGATGCTTTCCTGATTTTCAGCGGAAGCGAGCAGCTGCAGCACCGTCGTACGTCTCGTCGTGTCGATCCGGCGGCACGCCCCCTCGAACGCCGGCGTTTCGCCGACGATGACGCACATCCTCTTCGCCCGCGTTATGGCGGTGTAGAGGAGCTTGGTGTTGTGCATGACATAGTGGCTGTAACTCATCGGTATGATCACCGTGTCGTACTCCATCCCCTGGGTTTTGTGGATCGTCAACGCATAGGCCAGCGTCAGGTATTCCCCCAGCATCTCGTATCCGTACCGCACCACCAGATCCTCGTTGGGGTAGTAGACCAGACACTCCTCCTCGTCGGGGTCCATTCTGAATATGAGCCCGATCATCCCGTTGAAGATCCTCTGATTGACAGGATCGAGATTTTTTTTGAAACTCTCCGGAGACCAGGAGGACATGTTCTCGTTTTTTATATGGACCACCTTGTCGTAGAGGGCGTAGGTGTAGGGGCCCTTTTCGACGCCGTGGCGGGCTTTGGGATTGTAGAGGCGCTGGAGACGGCGGTTGAGGTTCTCGGTCCCCAACACCCCTCCGCGCATCGGTGTGATGATCTGCAGCCGTGTCAGGTAGGCGCGGACATCCTTGGCGGCGAGCGACTCCCTGGCCTCCAGGATATGGGCGACGGCCTCCGACTCGATCCTCTCCAGAATCCGGCGGTTGTGATTCTCTCTCAGCTCCTTTTTCTCTTCGTCGTTCATCCTTCGCCTCAGCGCGTGGAAATCGGGAATCGTCAGATCGACGAATCTGAAATCGGCATACTCTCTTCTGTAATCGGGCAGCTGCGCCCGTCGTATCGCATCGGCGACGAGCGTGATCGCCTGCTCTTCGTTCTGACGGTATATTCGGGTCAGCTTGACGAAAGGAAGGAGTTCATATCTAATAATATCAGAGAGGGTATTCCCCGCGCCGATGGGCGGAAGCTGGCCGTCGTCTCCGACGATCAGGAAGACGGCATCCTCTTTGAGTTTGCCGATGAGCTGGTAGAAGATCTGGGAGTTCACCATCGAAGCCTCGTCCAGGAGTACCACGTCGTAGGGGAGCGTATCCTGCTCCCTGTGGGCCACCAGCAGACTCTGGATCGTGGCGGAGCGGAACCCGGTCGTATCGTGAATGCGCTGGGCGGCGATGCCGCTGAGAGCCGTCGTGACGATCGCCTCCTCTTTGTAGCGCATTTGAAGGAGTTTCAGCATCATCTTCGCACTGGTACTCTTTCCCGTACCGGCGTATCCCACCAGTGCCATCGCCGTCACACCTTCGTTGAGCAGTCGCACCGCCCTCTTCTGCTCCTCGCCGAGGCGAAAGCCGATACGCCTCTCCTCCTCGGCTATAAAGGCATCGATATCATCGACGATGGGTTCGAGTCGACTTTGGACACGTTCTTTGAAGAAACGGTAGATCTCCTTCTCGGCCCTGTAGTAGAAAGCGTGGGCCAGATGGCCGTCGATCTCTTCGAGGCGCTCTTTGGCGATCATGTCGGCGACGACGCTTTCGATGAGAGTATCTTCTCCCTCCATCTGCAGTTCGTCTCGGAGTCTGGCGAAGAGATCCTCTTTGGCGACGGCGCTGCTTCCCTGCTGCTCGCTGATCTGTCGAATCAGGTATTCGACGGCCGCTTCGATGCGAAAAGGAGATCTGGGATCGATCCCCATCGATCGCGCCATCTCGTCGGCCCGTTTGAAACCGACACCCTTGACCTGTGTGATGACGTAAGGGTTGCGTCGGATCAGATCGATCAGATCCTCACGGCCTGCGAAGGTGCGGTAGATCTCGCCGACGATACTCTGGCCGATTTTGTAGGGGGCCAGAAACATGGCCAGCTGACGAATCTCTCTGTAGCTGCGCCAGCTCTGAGTGATCTGGGAGAGCTTTTTCTCCTTGATTCCCTTGAATTCCAGCAGCTTCTGCGGCTCTTCGTCCAGGATACGGAGCAGCTCCTCCTCGCCGTAGTGGGCGATGAGCCGCCCGACCAGTTTCCGTCCCACTCCCTTGACCACTTTCGTCAGATAGAAGTAGAGTTCGCTGCCCGCGATCTCGAGTGAGGTGAAGGAAAACTGCGGGCCGAATTTCGGATGCTCCTCCCACGCACCCTCCAGCGCCACCTCCTGACCTTTCAGCGCTTCGGTATCGGTCACCAGACAGTTTCCCGAAATCTTCGTACCGTCTTCGAGCAGGGCGATCATGAAACCCTCTTTGTCGTAGAGGATCCGTTTGATCTTTCCGGTCAGTTTCACAGCAGGCGCTTTCTGAGATCTCTGTAGTCGGGAATGTGCTGCGCCACCAGTTCCCAGAACGCTTTTTGGTGGTGTTTGTGACGGATATGGGCCAGCTCGTGGACGACGACGTAATCGACGAGAGCCTCCTCGTAGCGCATCAGTGCCGTGTTGAAAGTGATCGTGTCGTCGGGGGCGCAGCAGCCCCAGCGGTTTTTGTAGCGGCGAAAGCGGACCGACGCGGGGAAAAGCCCCATGCGTTTGGACCACACTTCCACCCGCGCTCCGATATGGCGCTTCGCGCTTCGCAGGTAGAAGCGGTTCAGCGCCGTTTGAAACCCTTCTTCGCTTCTGCAGTGAAAGAGAAAACGCTCCCCGTCGAAATCGAGCCGGTTGGAGGCGGCGGAGCGGATATGGACTAGATAGCTTCTGCCCAGATACCAGACCCTGCACCCTTCGGCAAAAGCGGGGGGATCGTTCCTGGCGTGGCGATCTCTGAAATCGAGGCGATCCAGCAGCCACCTCTCCTTCTCCCTGAGAAAGGAGAGCGCCCGGGTTCGGGAGATGTGCCAGGGTGTCGATAGATCCACCGTGCCGTCGTTTCGAAGCCTCAGATAGAGATGTTTCTGCCCCTTTTTGCGTCTGTGGCGACAGAGAATCTCTCTGCCGTCGCGGCATATGTAGGTAAAGAGATTCTCAGCCGACAGAATCTTTCGCCTCTTCGATCAGATCGTTCAGAACGCGCTGTATACGCTCGAGCGCTTCGGGAGAGACCGCTTCGAAACGGGTCACGAGGATCGGCGTCGTGTTGCTGGCGCGCACCAGTCCCCATCCATCCTCGAAGATGACCCTGACACCGTCGATCGTGACGATGTCCCTGATCCCCAGTTCCGCTCTTTTGGCGTCGAGAATCTTCTTGAGCGCGTCGATGATGGCGAATTTCTTCTGATCGGTCGTTTTCACCTTGATTTCGTCGGTGCTGTAGAGGATGGGAAGTTTCTCGTACTCGGCATCGAAATCGAATCCCTTCTTGAGCATCTCCAGGATCCGGAGCATCGTGTAGATCGCGTCGTCGTATCCGAAGTAGCGGTCGTTGAAGAAGATATGGCCGCTCACCTCCGCCGCCAGATCGGCTCCCGTCTCTTTGAGAAGCACCTTGAGATTGGAGTGGCCCGTCTTGTGCATGATCGCCTTGCCGATCGCGTCGATTCCGTCGTACATCACCTGGGAACACTTCACCTCTCCGATGACGGTCGGTTTTCTGCCCTCTTTGGCCATCTCTTTGGCGAAGAAGAGGGCCAGGATATCCCCTTTGAAGTTGTGTTTACGGCTCAAAAAAGCGATGCGGTCACCGTCTCCGTCGAAGGCGAAACCGTACTCGGCACCCTTTTGGAGCGCTTTTTTGAGATCTTCGAGATTCTCCTCCTCGCTGGGATCAGGGTGGTGGTTGGGAAACGTACCGTCGGGCTCGAAATAGAGTTTTCTCGCCGGCATCTTCAGCCTCTCCAGCAGCGGCTCGATCGCCACGCCCGCCGCGCCGTTTCCGCAGTCGATCGCCATTTTTGGATCGAACCCTTCCAGAGCCGAAAACTCTTTCGCCAGATAGTCGACATACTTTTCCAGCGCCGGTATCTCGATGACATCGGTCTCTGTGGGGATCGCGATGCTGCCGTTGGCTTCGACTTCCCGTCCGAGGGCGTAGATATCATCGCCATAGAAAGGGAGCTGGCCGATCGTGATCTTGAAACCGTTGTATTCGGGAGGGTTGTGGGAGCCCGTGATCTGTATACCGCCGGCGGGAAGCACCTCTTTGCCCCCGACCTTGAAAGAGTTGAAGTTGCAGAAGTAGTTGACGGGGGTGGGCGCGAGGCCGCCGTGCAGGACGATCACCTCCGCGGCGTTGAGTCCGCTGACAAGCCAGTCGGAGAGCTGTGGCGAGTGGGTCCGGGCGTCGTAGGTCACGACAGCGTAGTCACCCTTTTCCTTGATCTTTTTCCCGAGAAAGTAGCCGATCAGCTTGACGGTCTTTTCGTTCAGGTCCTCTCCGAAAACACCGCGGATATCGTACTCCCTGAAAATATGCTGCATAGACAAAGATCCTTTTTTTAAACGCTATTCTATCAAATTCGGTTATCGTTACGATAACGATGGCTTACGACACATCGATTCGTTCCCATACGATCCGTGCTGCATCGAGCATCGTGACCAGTTTCGAGACGGCGCTTTCGTCGCCGACAACTTTCCACAACGCTCCGGTTCCGTCGAAATCCCGGACCGTTTCCAATCCGCCGATCGAGCCGATGGCATACTCCCATCTGCCCATTTCCGAGTAATCGATATGAAAGGCAACAGACACACGCTTTTCGTGGTGCAGAAGATCGGCGATCCCGATCACACTTTTCGCGGCCTCTCCATAAGCTCTCGCCATCCCTCCGGTGCCCAGTTTGATACCTCCGAAATAGCGGACCACGAGAATCGCCGATTCGATCAGGCCGTTTCCCCGCATCACGTGGAGCACGGGTTTGCCGGCACACCCTTTCGGTTCGCCGTCGTCGCTGCTCTCTTCGACGATCTGCCCATGCTCGTTGAGTCTCCTCAGCGCCCAGACGATATGGTTCGCTTTGGGGTGTTCTTCCCGCAGATGTCGGCGTATCTCTTCGAAATCCGCGATCGGCACGAGATGGGCGAGAAATTTGGAGCGTTTGACTTCCGTTTCGGTGGTGAAGTGTGTTGTGATACTCTTCATTGTGTTAGAATTCTACCCAAAAAAGGGGTGAAAAATGAGTTTCGACGTTCGCGCCGGGACATGGGACGCATCCGACAGACGTCAGGCACTGGCGGAAGCGGTGGCACAGGCGATACGTGAACGATTCGATCTGGAGAGTTCGATGCACCTGCTGGATATCGGCGCCGGCACAGGTCTCTTGACACGCAGGCTCCTCCCTTTCGTGGGAAAGATGAGCGCCGTCGACACTTCGGCAGGGATGCTGGAGCGATTGCGGGAAAATCTCGCCGACTCCGACGATCGCGTCACGATCTACCATACGGACATCGTCGGATTCGACAATCCCGAACCCTTCGACGGCATCGTCAGCTCCATGACGATCCACCACATCGAAGATACAAAGATGCTTTTCGAAAAGCTCCATGCCATGCTCAAACCGGGAGGATTCATCGCGCTGGCGGACCTGGCGCCCGAAGACGGCACCTTCCACGACCACGGAAACGAAGGGGTATTCCATTTCGGTTTCGAGGAGGCCTCTTTGAAAAAGATCGCGGAAGATGCGGGATTCGAATCGCTTGCATACCGCATCGTCCACACCGTCGACAAGGGCGCGAAAGGGACCTACGACATCTTTCTGCTGACGGCTACGAAACCACCACTCCGTTGACACAGACCCTGTTTCGTCCGGCGTTTTTGGCGCAGTAGAGCTGCTCGTCGGCCACTTCGATCGCGTCGTCGATATTGTGCGCCTCTTTGGCATCGTTGTTGATACCCACCGATATCGTGATACTCAGGATATTTTTCCCGATCACGAAAGGCGAAGTCTCTATCGACTTTTTCAGGCGCTCCGCCACTTCCGTCGCCTCTTTCTTGTTGACAGTGTGCAGGAAGACGATGAACTCCTCCCCTCCGAACCGTACCAGATGGTCCTCTTTTCGCAGCATCTTTCTGATACGCTGCGTCAGCATCTTCAGCACTTCGTCGCCTACCTCGTGGCCGAAGGTGTCGTTGACCCGTTTGAAATGGTCCACATCGTACATGATGATCTGATACTCGGCATAGTTGGCGTTGGCGATCACTTCGTAGAGAAATTTCCTGTTGTAGGCGCCGGTCAGAGGATCGACGAAACTCTTCGAGCGTCCTTTGAAGTAGTAGTAGATCTGGAAATATCCGAACACGAGCATCAGGGCGATGATGACGGCGACGGTGAACATCATCGATTTGATCTGCGTGAACTTCCGCTCCACATCGGTACGGATCGATGCCGAGAGGTCTCCGCCAAGAACCGCGGCGACCCTGCCGTTTTCGAAGATCGGAATCGCGATAGAGACCCACAGCGAACCGTTTTTCATATGTTTGTACAGCTGTGTCTTTCCCGTTTCGTAGGTTCTCTCCCAGATATCGGAGACCGGTTCGAAACGCTGCATGAACATCGCCTGATGTTCGATCTCCCGCTCTCCGTCGAGCAGATATCGCAGTCTGCCCCGTTCGTCCCTGTATATGACGAAAAGGTGCTCCACTTCCGGTGTCTTGAAGTATGAGAGGCTTCTTTGAAGATCCCTTCGAAGGCCCTTGCTGTCGGAAAGGCGTTCGATCAGGGAGGGCCGTGTATTTTCCACGACCATCGCGGAAGCGTTTTTCAGCTCCATTTCGTAGCGGTTGATGATCATTTCGATCATCTCCTGACGGGTCGAGGCGAGTACCTTGTCCACCTGCATGTAGAGGTAGATCATCGCCACCGTCAGCAGCGTCAGAATCGTGATGCCTATCTTGAGAACGAGATCGAACTGTCGTGTTACTTTCATCTACTCTATATCTTCCAGATAGTCTTCGAGTTCAATATCGACCTTCAGACCGAATCTTTCAAGACGCGGTTTGGAGAGGATGATCGTCGGACGCCCTTTCATCCAGAAAAAGGCTCCGATTTCGTTGGCGTTTTTCACGAGCAGCCTGTAGTCGTTGGAGAGCCGGGGAATCTCCAGGCACCGCTCGTCCGTGACGACCGTCTTTCTGGTTTCGATGATCAGCGTCGCCTGCGTACAGTCTTTCACCAGCGTGATACCCGGAATTTTACAGAGGATATCCTGCAGCTGCCTGTCGATCGTATAGATTCTGTACTCTTTCAAAGAGAGATCGAAAATGATCCTTTTCCATATCTTCCTGTCGATTTCCGACTCCAGATTCGAACTGTAGAGTACGGAAAGGAGCAGCCAAAGCCAAATCATCAACTTTTTCAAAACAGCCACTCCAGGGAAAAATATACCTGTTTCTCCACGACAGGCAGAGCGATCTGCCCAAGAAGCGGAGTGGACGCTCCCGGCTGCATCTCGAGCGTATAGTAGTTGGTCTCTTTCGCCTCACCGAAAATGTTCACGCCCTTGATCGAAAAGGTCAGGTCTTTCGTCGCATGGTATTTGATGCCCGCGTTGTAGTCCCATCCGGCATCCAGACCGTGGGTTTTCTGTTTGAATACGATTTCGTTGAATATATCCCACCTGTCGAATGTATCCAGCAGCCGTACCAGTCCGCCTACATAGTTTTCGTTGGCGTTGGGAAATGCTTTGTCCATATGGGAATAGTGGATATTGAAGTCGATTCTGTGATTTTCGCTGATGTTGTGTACCACTTCGAAAACGGCGTTGAAAAGATCGATATCGACCAGATCCACACGGCTTCCGTGCGTGACGGACCAGTCGACGATATTGATATCCTCTGCTTTGCTGCCCGAAAGGATAAGCCTGAAACGGTCTTTGTCCGAGACATATTTCGCCTCTCCCGAAAGAGAGGTGTATTTCTGCGTGTCCAGCTGCGCGTCGTGCAGAAGAAGTTCGAACAGCTGCGTGGGCAGTTCGGAATGGGTCAAAAAGACCTTGTAGTGCCATCGGTCGTCGATGAAGCTGTAGGCCACCCTTCCCTGCCACGTATCGAGAGAATCGTCATAGGAGTCTCCATCGTATCTTCTGTTCAGATCGTAGTAGTTGTATTTGAAAGAAAGAGAGAGCATGGAGTTGTCTCTGACGGAGATCTGATCCTGCAGATAGAACGATCCGATGTTGAAACTCGCTTCGTCATTCGCGTTTCGGACATGATTGAAACGCATTTCATCCACTTCGGAAGATTTGTAGCGGTATTCAGCACCGAACCTCAACTGATGCTTTCCCCAGACCCGGTCGTGATAGATTTTCGCCGTGAATATATCTCCCGATCCCTCGAATCGGAAATGGTGGTTGCCATCGGGACCCGGGATCCAACTGCCGGGATTGAAGGGGTTGTCGGGATCTGTAGGATTCGCCGGATCGCCCGTGGGGGCGAAAGGGGAATAGAGCTGTCCCCAAAAGAGGGATTTCGAGCGCATATCCATTTCGATCGAGGAGTGGATGTAGGAGATATCCGTATGGAGGCTCTTTTCGGCCCACTCTCCCGAATAGGAGGCCCTGTAAAACGGCATCCGCCAGTATCCGCCTTTCGGCGTGATGGCCATACTCTGGGCCGTGAACGGATCGTGACTCTGATTCAGATACTCCAACTCGAGCCTGTGGTCCTCTCTCTCGAGATTGAAGAAGAGGTGCTGCTGCCGATAATCTTTCGAGATATCGTAACCGAGATGTTGATCGTGCCTGAAATAGTTTTCGCTCTCCTGCGCATAGGCGTACCAGGACCACTGGTCGAATATTTTGGCATAGGATACAGACGCTTCCTGCATACCCCGGTCGCCAAGCCGTAAAACCAGATCGCCGCCATTCTCTCTTTCCGGTTTTTTGGTATAGAGTTTGATGACGGCTATCGCCGGTTCGGTCGCGACATCGAGGACGGGAGAGTCGTAATAGATTTCGGCATGATCGAACATCCCCATGTCGATATTTCCGTAAAAAAGGAGCCCGCTGCCGGAAAAGTCGCTCGTCATTTCGTGATCGTTCACATAGATTTTGATGGAGTCGCTCGAGTAGAAGACCGGATTCTGCTGCATGGGATCCGGCATACCGAAACTGTTGAGATCGTAGTGGAGAAACCACATCGATTTGATCAGATCCGAAAGCCTGTAGACCTGCATCCGCTCCAGATCGTCGCGTGTGTAGACGACGACGAATCCGGCGTTCTCCTTCTTCGTCTCTTTCGAGAGATCGGCCTCTTTCCGGTAGCTCTTCAGCAGATCGTCGATCGACTCCTCCGCCCACAGCGGCTGAAAAATCCCAAGGATAACGGCAAACGAAAGCCCCGCATGCAATACTCTTTTCATATGACTGGTCAATCCACCTGTTTGCTTTTGCGATGATAGCGCTGAACGATGTCCGGGTCGGGATGGAGCGACACTTCGGACTTCTTCTTTCCTATGTAGGGAATTTTCGAGAGCACGTAGCGTATCGACTCCAGTCTCGCCGACTTCTTGTCGTTGCTTTTTACGATGATCCACGGGGAGTAGGAGGTGTGGGTACGGCTGAACATCTCCTCCTTGTAGTAGGAGATTTCGTCCCATTTCTCCTGGGCCTGCATGTCGATGGGGCTGATCTTCCACTGTTTGAGGGGATTGATCTTCCGTTCTTCGAACCGTTTTTTCTGCTCCTTTTTGGATATGGAGAACCAGAATTTGATCAGAATGATGCCGTCGTCGATGAAAGCGTGTTCGAGTTCGGGTACCTCCTGCATGAACTTTTCGTACTGCTCTTCGGTACAGAAGTTGAAGACCGGCTCGACGATGGCGCGGTTGTACCAGCTGCGGTCGAAAAAGACGATTTCGCCCGGATTGGGAAGCTGCGCGATGTATCGCTGGAAGTAGAACTGTCCCATCTCCACTTCAGTGGGCTTCGGAAGCGCCACGACACGATAGCGGCGTGGATTGAGATGTTCGGTGAAGCGTTTGATGGCGCCTCCTTTACCGGCGGCGTCACGACCTTCGAAGATGATCAGAACCCGCTTTTTGTTTTCGTAGACCCAGTTCTGCAGCTTCACCAGCTCGATCTGCAGCTTCACCAGCTCCTCTTCGTAGGTGACGGTACGAAGGGCCTTTTTGAGTGTCTTTCCCTGAGCGATGAGCTTGAGGCCGCTTTTTGTATGCAGCTTTTCGATCAGCTTTTCGATCCGTTCGATCTGTTTGAGTGTCTTTTTGTCCTTCACGCTCTCCTTGAGCTCTTCGAGGCCTTCGTGAATCATCTCTGTTTCCTTTTGGTCGGTCTATCCGTTATTTCGCGATTATAAACTTTTCTATATGTGAAGGTTCTGAAGCTTTCGGAACATCCGAAAACTCTTCAGGGAGCCGAAAAGTATAGCCCCACTTCACGAATATCGTGGCGACACCGGCGCGCCGGCCGGCCGCGAGATCTTTAGGGCTGTCACCCACCATCCAGATCTCGTCGTGTATCGCACGTTCTTTTATCTTTAAAATCATTTCTGGATCGGGTTTGGAGTGTCTGACCCGGTCCGCTCCTATAATATCGGTAAAAAGGTGATCTATGTTATTGTTTTTCAGTATCAGTGCGGATGTTTCGGTAGGAGCGTTGGTGGCGACGTAGAGGTCGCAATTCTTCGACTTCAGAGACTCCAGCAAGCGGGGTATCCCTTCGAAGGTTTTCGCGTTCTTCAGACACTGTGTCGCATAGTGGCGTTCGAAGAGTTCTCTGGCATGCGCTTCGTAGGATTCGACACCGTAGAATTCATGGGCGAGATTCAGACCGTAGGCATTCATCTTCTCCATCACGAAAGCCGAATCGACCGGTTTCAGTCCGTAGATCTCCAGGCGCACATGATTGATCGAGGCGGTGATGTCCTCGTGGCTGTCGACCAGCGTGCCGTCGAGGTCGAAAATAACGGTTTTCATGCGTCTCCTTTGGTATAATGGTACCAAAAACAGGGTGGCCGGTGAAACGTGTCGTTGCCTTCTCGCTTCTTTTCCTCCAGCTTCTTTTCGCCGCTGCGCTTCCCGTCGAATTCAGGGGCAACGAACATATCGACGAAAGCCGACTCTACGAAGTGATGGGCATACCCAAACCTCTCTTTTTCGAATTCTGGAAAGAGAAACCGCAGATGGATCCCGAAAAGGTAAACGCCCTTCTTCCCGTGATCGAAAACTACTACCGTTCCCGCGGCTTCTACCATACGAAAGCCTCCAGTCGCATCGAAAAGGGAAAAATCCTCATCGTCATCGAAGAGAAGGAACCGATCAGGGTAGCCGACGTCTCCACCATCTCCCTGCTGGATATCACCGGAATCATTCCATTCAAAAAAGGCGACCGTTTCGATGCCGAACTCTTCGTCAGAAGCAAACAGAAGATCAAGCGCCACTACACCGACAACCACTACTGCAACGTCAATCTCGACGCCAAGGCTTTTATCGACATAGAAAAAAACGAGGCCTACATCGTCTATGACATCCTCCCCAACGAACCATGTGTCTTCGGCAAAATCACGATCCATACGCCAGAATCGGTCGACGAAAGGATCATCCGTTCGCTGCTGATGTTCAGAGAAGGCGACCCCTACTCCACCGAACTGATTCGCCGCTCCTACCGGGACATCTACGCCAACGAGGGGATCGAGCGGGTCGTCATCGACGATACAAAGCACCAGGACAACCGGGTACCCGTCAACGTCAACGTCTCGGTCTACGAAAAACCGCTCCACTTCACAGCCGGTGCCGGATACAGCAGTGACGAGGGGATCAATCTGCAGATGGGCATCAAGCATCGAAACTTTTTCGGCAACCTCAAAACCGTCGGCTTCGATGTCCGCTACTCCCAGATCAAAGAGTATGTCCGCATGACGGCCGAGATGCCGCTGGCCCATCACAACAGACTGGGACTGGAAGCGGGTGTCAAAAAGGAGATCTTCGACGGATACGACGAATATTCGGTTCTGGCGAAATTCAATCTCAAACATCTGCGGCATCCCCACTATTTCCAGGAAAGCATCATCTTCGAAAGAACCGATACCAGAAACAGCAAGGACCCCGTCAACTTTCCCAACGGAAAACTCCTGATCGTCTCGCCGAAAATCGGGTGGGAAGTGGACAAAAGAGACTCCTTTCTCGATCCCACGAAAGGATACAGGCTGGAGCTCGACGGGATGGGTTCCATCCGCTCCTCCATCTCCGACGCCACCTACTACAAACTCTTCGGATCGGCTTCATGGCATAGATCCGTCGAGTGGGGCATCTTTTCGACCCGCCTGAAACTGGGATCGATCAAAGTGACCGACGGCCGCATACCACCCTCCTACCGTTTCTACGCCGGGGGCATGAACTCCAACCGTGCCTACAACTACCGCCAGCTCGGCCCCAAAAACCGTAACGGCGATCCGATCGGTGCCTACAGTATCGCAGAAGGGACCGTGGAATTCCGCGTGCCGCTGGGAGAGAGCTTCCGCTGGATCGTTTTCAGCGATGTCACGTTTCTTGGGCAGGACGAATTTCCCGACTTCGGCAAAGCCTATATCGCCGTGGGCCCGGGTATACGTTACATGACACCCATGGGACCCATCGCTTTCGATGTCGGATTCGATATCAACGATTTCGGCGAATTCGCTTTCCATTTCCATATCGGGGAGCTCTTCTGATGCGGATACTCTACAAACGTTTCGCATTGGGACTGCAGGGGGCACTCATGGCCACCGGCCTCTTCTTCTACGTCACCCTCCATCCCAAAACCACCGACTATATCGCACGGAAGGCCCTGGCGGAAAACGGTATCGGATACTCCCGGATCGAAGGAACGCTCTATACCGGTTTCGATCTTTACGACGTGCGGTTTCAAAAAGCCCTCTTTTCAAAACATGTCGCACTGCACTACTCCATTTTCAGACTCCTTTCTCCCGTACCGACCATCGGGGAGATAGTCGTGGAGAATTGCCGAATCTATCCGGACCGGTTCGAGATGAACGAGACCAAAAAGAGCGAATC
This sequence comes from Hydrogenimonas sp., assembly GCF_029933015.1. Lineage (GTDB taxonomy): Bacteria > Campylobacterota > Campylobacteria > Campylobacterales > Hydrogenimonadaceae > Hydrogenimonas. The sequence goes on from NZ_JAOZOZ010000014.1 coordinate 13,464, forward strand.
CGGCGACATCGTCCTTCCGCCCATCGTCGTCCAAAAGATCCGTATCGAGAAATGCGACATTTTCTCTCCCGAGCGCATAGGCATCGACCTTGTCGCGGAAAATCTCCGGTGGTTCGGTACCGACGTGTCGATCCCCTCTTTCACGACATCGCTGCGCACTCCCTATGCCCACGGTACATTCAAGGGAAACCTCCATGATGAACGTATCGAGGCGGACGGTCATCTCTCTCTGGGCAAAAAGTACCGAAAGATGGCTGCCGGATATCTCGGAAATATTCCAAAGAGCATACCCGTCAAACTGAAAGCCGATCTGCACGGATTGAAGGCATCGACCCGGATCTCTTCTCCGATTACGCTGAAAGAGGCGAATCTCTCCATCGACCGTTTCGCCCTCGATTTCGACTATCTCATGAAGGAAAACTACTTTACGGCAAAGGCGAAGTACCATCTGAAGTCGCCGGAAGTGGAGGCGGATATCAATCAGTCTCTTCTGTTTACCCCTTCCCTCGCCTACGCGACGAAAATAGAGGGAAAGATTCTCCAGACGACCTATCCTCTCCCCTCCCGCCGTTTCGAAGCGGACGCCGCCGGCGACACGGATGTCGTCACGGCCGATATCTATATGGGTGCTTTCAGTCTCAGCCTCTATTCGACCGATTACAACAGGTACGCGATCCAAATGAAAGCCAAACCCCACAAAATAGAGTACATCGAGCATCTCCCCCATCTCTTTTCGCATCAAACCGTCTCGATGGATGCCAATGCAACGGCGACTATCTCCCCGAAACCCCTGATCAAGGGTGTCGTACAGCTCGACGGAAACTATTCGAGTTCGAAAAGCTTCATCGAGATCCGACCGGAATCGTTTCTCGTGCGCGCTTCCGTCAAACCCAAGGATATAGAAGGCGGAATATGGGAAACGGTGCCACCGATGTTCAAGTCGCAGATCAACACCTATATCTACTACTCCAAAAGCAACAAACTCTTCAACGTCTCCACGCCAAAAGCCTATCTGACGCTTTTCGAAAAAGAAAAAAAAGTCAAAGGATGGGCCAACATCGGTTCTCTGACACTCGATGTCGCCGGCAGAATCGAACCCGACGACACGATCGATCTCGATTTCCACACCCATCTCGACTCGCTGCACGCTCTGATGGAGGATTTCGGGATCAAAAGCGACGTCATCGTCGATGCCGAAGTGAATAGCCGTTTCAACGTCCATATCGCCGAGCGGCTATCACTGCGCTACGAAACGGAGATACCGTGGTATCTGATCCAACCCGACTCGCAGACCGTCTATTACGGTCTCGATTCGAAACTGGCCGGCGGCATCAAAGGAGACGAGATATCCATCGACCGTTACGACATCGGATTCAAAGATCGACATTTCCGCCAGGAGCGTCCCTCCTATTTCCATTTCGATGAAAACTACCGCTTCTACATCGACCGTTTTTCGGTGCTCGATACGGGAGATGTACACGGCGTTTTCGATCCCGGAAAGCTGGAGGGCCATCTCCGTTTAGACGCCACGAAGATGCACTACATAGGCCCGGAGGGGAACGTCACCGCCAATGCGGCCATCGACGCCAACATAAGCGACGAGATCATCGACGTCGAAGGAGAAGTGGAGCTGACCGAGGCGAAAATCACTTTCATGCCCAAAAAGGAGTATACGGTCACCGACGAAGACATCATCGTCATTCAGGATATCAAGGAGCCGAGCCACACGAAAAAAAGTCTCAACATCCGTATCTATTCGAACCATCCTCTCGAATACGACGTACCGATGATCCATCTGGACTTCATTCCGGATGTGACGATCTGGAAAGAGGTGGGCAAACCGACGGTACTGCTGGGCATCGTCCGGGTCGAGGACGGCACCATCGACGTGGAGGACAAACACTTCGAAATCCAGCCCTCCGAAATCTACTTCAGCGGCGCCTACCCCATCAATCCCTGGCTCGATCTGCAGATCCAGTATGAACTGGACTTCAACCGTTTCACGATCTACGTCAGCCATACCCTCGCCGATCCGGTCTTCCTCTTCTCCTCCGATCCGCCCATGAGCCAGAACGACATCATGAGCTATATCCTCTTCGGCAGTCCCGCCGACGAATCGTTCCAGGGAAGCCGGGACGCCTCGACATCGGTGGCGACGATGCTGCTGGGATTCGGTCTGAAAAACGCGATCGGTTCCGCCACCGGTTTGAAATTCGACACCTTCAATATCCTCAACACCGAAGAGGGAGGATTCGGCATCGAAATTGGCAAGCGTATCGGCAAACGTTTCAGGATCATCTACCGTAACGATACGCTCTCGAGCTTCATTATCCAGTACAAACTCTCCAGGAGCGTCAGGGTCGATGTGGATGTCAAAGAGACGGGACAGGGAATCAACGTGCTCTATATCAAAAATTTCAGAGGTCTGGGGCTTTTCAACAGAAAGTGGGGATCAGCGCCTCAGAAAACGGAGTAGATAGCGGTCGGCGGAGACGCGGGGATCGATCGGAGTCTGTGAAAGAATTTTTTCACTCATCATCTTCCCCATCAGGGGACCGAAGACAAATCCCCGGCCGCCAAAGCCGTTGACGATATGGCATCCGGGGTTCCTGGGAATCGTTTCGTTCTCTGGTTTGAGGCTTTTGGGTGGCTTTCCCAGCGCCTTTTTCGAAGCATCCGTATCGGCGATCGTACCCACCAGCGGAAAGTGGTCGCTGACCGACGCGCGGTGTCCTGCGTAGATACGGAGAATCCGTTGATCCGCCAGGGCCGGCACCAGCGCGATGGCGTCGACGATCAGCTGGTTGACGCGCTCGATCTCGCTGCGGGGATCGTTGCGCACGTGGGTGGCGCCGATACGCACGACCCCCTCCACATTGGCCGAAACGGAGAGCTTCTGATGGAGCGTTACGGGAATCTCGGCCGCGCTTCGCACATCGACCCGCTCCCCCCAGACCCCTCCGATGGAAAGATAGGGTATCTCCAGAGGCAGCCGCTCGGCACCGGTGGCCAGCACGATGTTCGGCGCCGAAAATTTCCCCACGTACCACACTCCCTCGGTATAGGAGGGTTTGGCGTCGACACCCCAAGCGGTATCGATACGTTCGGTGAGCTTCTTCGCCACCGTCATCGGATCGACGAAAGCGGCATGATCAAAGTAAAAGGCGCCCCACCGCAACGCTTCAGGGGCGATATGGGGAAAATCGCCTGACGAGACCTTTTGGTAAGGCAGATCGATGAAAGGCTCGTAAGCGGCGAACTTTTCGGCATCCTTCTCGTCTTTGGGGATGCGTACCAGCCCCTTCTGGAAAAATCCCTCCGGGACGTTTTGGGCGTAGAAATCGAGGGCGAACCGGTAGGCTTCGTTGGTCACCTTCTGCAGATCACCCCCCTTGCCCAGACGGGGAGAGAGAAAAGCCCCCGCCGCTCCGCTGGCACCGGCCAGAAGCCCCTTTTTGTCGACGAGCAGGACCTTCTGCCCTCCCTTTTTCAGCCAGAAAGCGGTGGAGATTCCGGCGATTCCCGCGCCGATGACGATCGT
>NZ_JAOZOZ010000014.1:17104-22631 GCF_029933015.1 Hydrogenimonas sp.
TTTTCAGCCAGAAAGCGGTGGAGATTCCGGCGATTCCCGCGCCGATGACGATCGTATCGTAGGAGAAACTACCCACTACTCACTTCCCACTACCCACTTTCAAACCGAAATTTCCTTGATGTCGGCGATCTCTCTGAAAGCCCTGTAGACGCTGCCTACCAGATTTCGGCGGTTTCGTCTGAGGTTCTCGTCCTCGGCGTTGACCATGACATTGTCGAAGAAGCGGTCGAGCTGCGGTTTCAGCGAAAAGAGCGCATCGAGCCGTGTTTCGTAGTCGGGGTACTCTCTGCCCGTCACCTCCTGGAAGGCTTGCCAGAGAGTTTTCTCCTCCTCTTTTTCGAAAAGGGAGGGGTCGACCGTCAGGTCCCCTTCGAGATCGAGATCCTTGCTGATGTTGGCGACACGTTTGAAGGTGGTGAAGACCGTCTTGAACTCGTCGCTGTCGGTGATGTTTCTGAGCGCTTCGACCTTCCTGACGATTTCGCAGATATCCCGCTCGCCGCTGGCCAGTACCGCCGTGACGATGGAGGGGTTGGCATCCAGCGCCTTGTAGAAACGCTCGTCGAAGAAGGCTTCCAGAAGTGCCGTGTCGAAAGGTGCGTACTCTCCCTTGAAACGGTCGATCATGGCCGTAATGTCGAACGGGATCCCGAAGTGGGTGACGATGCGGACGATGCCGGCCGCGGCACGGCGCAGGGCGAAAGGATCCCTCGAACCGGTGGGAATCTTTCCGACCGAAAAGAGCGCCATCAGATTGTCGAGTTTGTAGGCCAGGGCGACGAGCGCCGCGAAGAGATTCTCCGGCAGTTCGCTCTCCTCCCCTTCGGGCAGGTACTGGTCCCGAATGGCGACGGCCACCAGGTCGTCCTCTCCCTGGGCTTTGGCGTAGTAGTAGCCCATGATGCCCTGCAGTTCGGTGAATTCGTAGACCATTTCACTCAGCAGATCGGCTTTGGCCAGGAGCGACGCGCGCTCCGCGAGGGCTTTGATCTCGCCCCGCTCTCTCCCTGTCTCATCCTCCAGAAGATCGGCGTACAGATCGGCCAGTCCCGTGGCGATTTCGCTCTCGCGCACACTCTTGTCGAACATCGTTCCCAGTCCGTCCATGAAGACGATGTTTTTGAGGCCTTCGGGATCGAGCCCCCTTTTCAGATCGTTTTCGTAGAAAAACATCGCGTCCGCCAGACGTGGCTTGAGGACCCGCTCGTTGCCGGCGATCACCTGGGAGAAGTCGTCGGTCTTGGCGTTGGAGACGACGACGAAAGCGTTGTGCAACACCCCGTCTTTGAAGACCGGAAAGTAGCGCTGATGCTCCTTCATGCTGGTCATGATCACTTCGGGCGGCAGTTTCAGGAAACTCTCATCGAAACCTCCCATCAGCGGTGTCGGATACTCGGTGATGGCGACAACCTCGTCCATCAGCTCGTCGTCGCGACCCACTTCGACACCGTTTTCCGCCTCGATCTTTTCGAAACCCTCGAGGATTCTCTCACGCCGCCTGTCGGCGAAAAGCTCCACCCCACCCTCTTTCAGAACATCGAAGTAGGCTTTCGGAGAATCCACGGCGACCGGATCGAAACTCACCTGACGGTGCACACGGGTCGTGTTGCCGCTCTTTACGCCGTAAAGTTCGAGGGGCACACCCTTTTCGCCCAGCATCGCCACGATCCATCGCACCGGACGGATGAACTCCTCCTTGCGGTCGCCCCAGCGCATCATCTTGCCAAAACGCATCGAAGCGAGCCAGGTTTTGAGCATCTCTTCCAAAAGCGCCTCCACCGGCTCGCCGGGAATGCTCTTTTTGTAGTAGAGCACCTCTTTGCCGCCCTTCTCTCCCCGGCCGATCTCGCTCAATGGCACGCCGCACTTCTGGGCGAAACTCTCCGCCGCGCGGGTCGGTTCGCCATCTTTGAAGGCGATCTGCACCGGCGGACCGAACATCTCCTCCTCGCTGTCGGGCTGTTTGACGGGAAACTCCGGATGCCACAGCACCAGCCGGCGAGGCGTGTAGGAGAATTCGAACTCCGTCAAAAGGCGATTGGCTTCGAGTATCTTCGCCCATGATCTTTCGATATCGTCGAGAATTTTCAGCAGTGGTATGGCGGGAAGCTCTTCCACACCGATTTCGATAAGCAGAGGTTGCGTCATGTTTTGACCTTCCATAGGATTGAAAGTTAGAATAACTGGCGTTTCGCAAAAACTTCATTTTGGTGAACAAATTGACGCGATTTTAGCGAAAAGGGGCTTACAGAAAGGTTTATTGGGGGAGTCGTACCATCCCCGGGGAGACGATGCCTCGATGGAGTCGAAACACCGTTCCCAAAAATATGCGGTGATCTATGTTCAGAAGATCGGTTTGTGGGACCACGCCGGTGACGGCAGGATCGGAATGATGAAAACACGAAACTGCCAGTCGTTGTGGATCGCGTCCGGTCCATGTTTGGCGTAGTAGTAGATCTCCGCTCCCACTTTGACGGGAAGTCTGCCCAATTTGACGATCGTGTCTCCACCTCCTCCCACCGGCAGCAGGTAGTCGTTGGTTACCCAGTTGTACTGCATGTTGGGAGCCATGCCAATGTAAGTCTCTTCGTTGATACGGTATCGCAGTACGTATTGCACATCCGTCAAACTCACATGCCGCCTGTCGCTGTCGCCCGAATACGCGACCCAGTGCTGGGCTATGGCCCCGACGATCCAACGGTCGCTGAAATAGAAGGCCACCCCCATCGGTCCCGCCGCGTTTTTGCCGGTGCCGAACTGGTCGCGGCTGGCTGTATCGAACATTGTCGTGATTCCCGCACCCCAGACGAATGGCGGTGAAGCCCCTTCGTTGCTCGTCAGTGCCGCCCAAAATCCCACATCGCCCATGCCGCCGTGGTAATCGGTCCCCGTGATCCGCCAGTTGTCAGGGTTTCCGATATCTCCAGGATCCAGCGTCGCACCGTTGTATTTCAGATTGTCCATGTTCCGGTAGGGAAGTTTCGCGCCAAAGAGCGGCAGCCACGGTCTGAAAACCAGTTTCGTGCTTTCGGTCAGCTGCATCGGCATGATCGGCATCATCGTAAAGCGGTCGATTCTCAGTTTGTCGGCACCATTCACATCTCCGTCCATCTGTATATAATCGTACTGTGTCGCCAGCATCCAGAGATAACTGAGTGGATTTGCCGCCATCTTCGCGATCTGGGCTTTGCTGAGCTGTTGCGTCTCTTTTTTCGTCTCATCGGCCTGTAATGGCATCGTAATCAACATACCTGTCATCAAAGCGGAAAAAATTCCTTTTCGATATCTCATGTTTTTATCCTCTTTATAAGTTTTGGTCAGTATCCATCTGTTTCTCGTTCTCTTTAAGCTGCAGATTGGAGATATATGCCCCAAGAAAGAAGCAGATGGCTCCCAGGAGTGTAAAGACGATGGAGAGATGACCGTTTGCCTCTTCTCCCGTCAGTGGGCTGATCCAAGCGTAAATAGCCGAAATCTGGAAAAAGATCGACCCGAGAATGTTGGACCAAACCGCCCACCAGGCCAAAGATCGGAAGGGCTTGACAAAATCGTCGCGATAGATCTCGATCCAGGCGAAAAACGAGGATATCATGAAGAGTACCGATCCCATCATATTGGGTGCCCAGATAAATAGATGCTTCCCTATCGCCGATTCGGCCCCATGCCAGGCGTCGAAGGTGTTGATATTAAATAATATGGTGCCGATAAACTGGCTTCCGGCAGCCATGAAACCGGCACTCTGTAAACCCCGGGCCCACCATCGCCAGCTCTTTTTCTTCGCCGACCATCCCACCCGCGTGGCGATATTGGCATTGATCGCTTGGAGCAGTTGACCATAAGCGGCAGTGGTAAAAAAGATGGAACCGATGAAATATACCAGGTTGATCGTGTCGGCCGTGTACCGCTGGCTCCAGAGGAGGATCATGAGGCTGCCGGCCGTGAAAAAGAGCGAACCGATCATAAAAAGTGTGCCCACCCACCATGTCAGAAGCTCGGGACGGACGATGAAAAGCAGAGCCAGTCGCTCCGAAGGTCTGTGAATCCCTCCCCTCTCGTCGAAACGCAACGGATGCAGGCCATGACGTAGTCGCCAACTGCTTATCAGATAACGCTTTCCGTCGGCGCTTCGTTCAGCCATTTGCGTAATGAACGGTCCGATACGGCCGATCACTTCCATACTCTTTTTCATACCTTACCTGTATATGCGATTTCTCTAATTATGATCATATCATGTCGCAGAGTAAAACAACATTAATGAGTTTTTGAGTGCTATTTATGGAAAATGATGTCATAATGGTAGAAAATCAAGGAGACCGACATGATTTACAAAAAAAAGAAGATGGACGAAATCTTGCCGTCCGAACGCGTTTTCAGCCCTGTATTCGGAGCACGTGATCTGATGAAGCCGGCTCCCAAATATACCCTTCCGGTAGAGGGAATGCCCCCTCGCAACGCCTATCAGCTGGTCCACGACGAATTGATGCTCGACGGCAACTCCCGCCTCAACCTCGCCACCTTCGTCACTACCTGGATGGAGCCAGAAGCGGTTCAGCTCATGAGCGAAACTTTCGACAAGAATATGATCGACAAGGACGAGTATCCCCAGACAGCGGAAATCGAGATGCGGTGTGTCAACATCATCGCCGATCTTTTCAATGCCCAGAGCGAAGAAGGGGAAGACGCCTGCGGCTGTTCGACGATCGGATCGAGCGAAGCGGCGATGCTCTGCGGCATGGCGATGAAGTGGAACTGGCGCAAGAAACGCCAGGCCCAAGGCAAAGATACCAGCCGGCCAAACTTCGTCACGGGCGCCGATGTGCAGGTGTGCTGGGAGAAATTCGCCGTCTACTGGGACATCGAGCTGCGCCACGCGCCGATGAAAAAGGAGAACGGTTACCGGGTGGCGATGGAGGATCTCGTGGAGCTCTGCGACGAGAACACGATCGGCGTGCTGGGCATTCTGGGCACCACCTACACGGGCGAGTACCAGGATATCAAGAAGCTCGACCGGCTGATGGAGGAGTACAACGCAAAGACCGGATACGACATCCCGATCCATGTGGACGCGGCCAGTGGCGGTTTCGTCGCCCCCTTCCTCAACCCCGAACTGGAGTGGGATTTCCGCCTCAAATGGGTCAAGTCGATCAACGTCTCGGGACACAAGTTCGGCCTGGTGGCCCCCGGCGTCGGCTGGGCGCTCTGGCGGGACTGGAGCTATCTGCCCGAAGAGCTGATCTTCCACGTCAGCTACCTGGGCGGCGACATGCCCACCTTCGCGCTGAACTTTTCGCGTCCCGGTTCGCAGGTGATCGCGCAGTACTACAACTTCCTGCGGCTTGGCTTTGAAGGGTACTACAACATCCACCGCGCCTGTCTGGATGTCGTGTTGAAACTCAAGGAGCTCGTGGAAGAGTCGGAACTGGGGGAAGTGGTGCTCGAAGACATCAAAATGCCGCTGCTCGCTTTCAAGCCCAAAGAGGAGAAGGCCGACTTCACCGTCTACGACATCTCCGACCGGCTACGCCGC
>NZ_JAOZOZ010000084.1 GCF_029933015.1 Hydrogenimonas sp.
CGAAAAAATGAATGATTGTATGCCTGCCGTCGCCTGAGGGCCCTCTTTCGGCGATATGCTAAAATAGATCCATGAAAGATGAAATCGTAAAAAAAATAAAATATCTTCCCGAAAAGACGAAAGAGAAGTTCTATCTGCGTCTTCGGGAAAAGGCGATCATGCGGACACGGGCGAGACTGGTGGAGAGCCGGGTCGATATCGATACGCTCACCGACGAGGAGCTGGAGATCATCATCGCGGACGAAGAGGACAAACTGGTGGGAGAGTACAAGACGAAAGGACTCCTCGCGCTTCTGGCACTGCTGGGAATCAGCTGGTTCTGAGAGGATAGAGGATGTACCACTATCTCAAATGGGCCGCGGCGAGTCTCTTTTTCAAAAGGAATTTCCGCTATCTGCTGCTGATCGTGTTCGGGTTCGTGGGGATCTACGTGGCCGACGCGGTCTACGAGGATATGGCCCAATACTCCGTCATGACGAAACATACCGAAGATATCAGCCGCTATCTGCTGCTGAAGTGGATCGCGGTGCTCTCTTTCGGCGCTCTGATCGTCTGGGCCATCTTCAGGCTCGGATTTTCCCAGAAAAAGAGGGATAAAAAAGGCGAAGAGAAAAAGAAAAACCCTGTAGCGGAGAACGATCCGTACATGAAACGTCTCGAAAAGTTCAAAACCCCGAAAAAACTCCGCTCCAGAAGCGATTTGACGATAGAGAGAAAGAGAAAAAAACGGTTTTAAAAATGGGGTTCAGATAATATCGGTATAATCCCAAATAAAAGCGTAAGGAGATAGTTTTGAAAAAGATCATGTCACTGTTGCTGCTGTCGGCACTCGTTCTTTCTGCAGGCGAGATCGTCGGAGGATTCGGTCTGAAACTGGGGGATACGTTCGATGACAAGATGATGGAGTCGACCCAGGAGACGGGGACGGGCGAAACGCTTTATGAAGTGATTCCTCCCAAAAAGGTGAAATACTTCCAGAAATATTTCGTCATGACGACCCCTCTAAGCAAAAAGATCCGGCAGATCTGGGGCGTGGGATACTTCACGACGATGGAGGAGTGCCAGAACAATATGGACGTCCTCGTTCTGATCATGGAAAAAAAATACGGTAAATTCGAAAAACCGGAATACGCGACGGAGCAGGTGAAATTCAAGAAGATCGGAGACCGGCAGATTCTGATCAAGTGTACCAAAAGCTTCGCGGGAGGAGACCTCTATCTGCAGTACACCGACGACGAACTCAACCGCCTGAGCAAAGTAGAAAGAGCGGAGATCGAATCAAAAAGCATCGACGCCTCCGCCCTCTGATTTTTAAAAGCCCGGCTCTCGCCGGCTTTTTCTATCTCTTTCCTCCCAGCAGACCCTTGATCGTCTCCTGCAGATCGGCCGGGTAGACGACGAATTTGCTGTTTTCGGAATCCGAAAGTTTTTTCAGCGCTTCGATATAGCGGTCGCCCAGCAGAAACATCGCCCCCATGGGCTGGCCCTCGATGGAGGAGGAGATCTGGCCGATCGCTTCGGCGGAGGCTTCGGCCAGCTTCACCTGGGCTTCGGCCTCTCTTTTGGCCGCTTCCAGCTTTCCGTCGGCTTCGAGGATCATCGCGTTTTTCTTTCCCTCCGCCAGCGTTTCGATGGCGCGCCGTTCCCGTTCGGCGGCCGCCTGCTGCTCCATCGCCTGCTGCATCGAGGGGCTTGGGGTGATGTCCTGGATCTCGACGGTTTTGACGGTGATACCCCAGTCGGCCACGTCGTCGACGATCTGCTCCTTGAGCTTGGCTTTGATCGTTTCACGGTTGGAGAGGGCTTCGTCGAGCTTCATCTCGCCGATGATGGAGCGAAGCGTCGTCATGATGAGGTTCTGGATGGCCAGTTTGAAGTTTTCGACGCCGTAGAGCGCCTTGACCGGATCGGTGATCTTGATGAAGGCCACGGCGTTGGCGATGATGACGGCGTTGTCCTTGGTGATCACCTCCTGTTTGGTGACGTCGAGGATGATGTCCCTCGTCGTCATTTTGGAGCGCACCGAATCGATGAACGGAATGATGATGTTGAGTCCCGGTTTGAGGACTTTGCGAAATTTTCCCAGACGCTCGACGACCCACTCCTCGCCCTGGGGTACGATCCGCACACCCGTGACGAGCACGACGAAAACGGCGATCAGTAAAACGACCGCGATGGATAATCCTGCCATCTCAAGCTCCTTCTATTTTGCTGACTTTGATGATCTGTCCGTAGACACGGTCCACTTTGATCCGGTCGCCTTTGGCGAGTCTCTTTCCGCCGCTGGATTCGACGATCCATACCCTGTCTCCCAGGACCGGCAGTTCGAAATGCGCCCGGTAGCGTCCTTCGCCGAGATCTTCGGTGATGACCCCGGGAATGTCCGCGTACTCCCCTTCGGACTGTCCCACGGTGGGTACGGGCTCGTTTTTTTTGAAAAAGAGAAAGTAGATACCCAGAAGCGCGGCGGAGAGCAGCGTCCAGAGGAAGAGTTCCTGGGTGAAGGTCGTATGGAAAAACCAGTCGACGCCGCCCACGATCAGCGCGGCGATGCCGAACCATATGACGATGAAGCTGGGAATCACGATCTCGGCGGCGACGAGAAGGATGCCCAGGACGATCCAGTGCCACCACAGAACGATGTCGGAAAGAGAAGCCATAAGATCACCTCACACGTTGGCTTTGAAGAAAGTATAGCATGTTTCGGCCCGCGAATACCGCCGGAGGGCGGGGCGCGGTCCACCTGAGAAGGGTCTTAGAACGTGAAGCCGCCGATGAGGCGGAACGCCCAGATGTCGGGTTCGTTGTCCAGGTCGACCCCTTCCCAGGTGGCGGTGCAGTAGTACCCTTTGTGGTTGTAGGAGAGGCGCAGGCCCAGCATCGACATGCTATCCTGCGGCTCGCCGTCGGCGGTTTTGGAGTACTCTTCGTCCAGGTCGAACCAGGTGAAGCGGGTGCCGGCCCAGAGCCCCGGCGCACCCGCCTGGCTCAGGTCGTAGCCGACCTGGGCCTTGTAGCTGTTGGCGTTTCGGAGGCTGCCGGCTTCGAAGAAGTGGAAGATCATGCCGTTGGCGAAGTAGGGGTAGCCGCCCCAGGCGCCCAGTGTCGCGCCCGTCCCCTCGCCGTCGGTGTAGAAACTCGCCCCCGTGGCGAAATCGAAACCGTTTTCGAAACTTCCGTCGAAGCGGAGAGAGTAGATACTGTAACCGATCCCTTCGTTGCCTTCTCTTTTGCCGTAATCCTCCATTTCGCCCACATCTTCGAAGTTGATAAATTGCAGCCCGAAATCGTAGCTGAGGCTCTCCCAGCTGTCGGTGTAGTCGTACTGGGCGAAAAAGGTGTTGTACATGTCGTCACCGTAATACTCCCACAACTGCAGATTGTGATGTTCGGTTGCATAGACCAGCGCGGCGGTGTAGACCCCCTCATCGCCGATTTCGTCCTTGACCTCGTCGGGGAGGAAACTGGCTTCCGACATCGAGGCGTACTCTTCGCTGCCGTCTCGTGCGCCGCTGTCCCAGGGGCCCGCCATCTTGTAGAAGTAGGCGAATCCCCATTTGACGTTGTCGAAGGCGCTGTTGATGTAGTAGGCGGCCTGGAAAGTATCGGCCAGCAGGTACCAGTCGTCGGCGTCGATCATCGGTGTGACGATCTCCTTGGCTCCGATGGCCACTTCGTTGGTCTGGTCTTTGTACCTGAGGTAGGCTTCCTGCAGGATGGCGTAGCTTTTGTTGTCGGTGCCCAGGGCGAAGGTGCGTGTTTCGTAATCGGGGTCGTTGAGACCGAAGTCGGTCACGCCGGCACCCGTGATCTTGCCCGAAAATCCGTTGTAATCCGGGGATTCGACGGAGATTTTTGGCATGAAATAGAAACCTTTGGAGTCGGTGTGCCCCTTGTTGACGCTGCCGTCGTGGCGGCTGCCGGGCGGGTTGTCGTAGTCGTACTGGACCCAGCCTGCCCGCATGTCGCCTGTGACTTTCCACTCCGTGTCGGCGATGAAGATCCCCTCGGCTCTGCGGGTGAGGATCGGTTCGTAGGGGTGATCCTGGTCGACGACCTTGTCGGAGGGCGACATGACCGGTTCGGCGGCAGCGAGCGGCAGGCTTGCCAGAAGCGAAGCCAGGAGGATATGGCGTGTTTCGAGTCTCATTTTTTTCCTTTTACTGGGCGAAGGGGTTCAGCCCCAGTTTTTCGATGATGTAGATCGTCGCCTTCTGGGCCCGGACGCTGTTGCCGTACTTATCCAGCGGCGGAGAGACGACGCCGATGGCGAGTTTGCCGGGAATCACCGTCAAAAGGCCCCCGCCGACGCCGCTCTTGGCCGGTGCACCGGTGGAGTAGAGCCAGTCGCCGGCGTTATCGTAAAGACCCGCTGTCGCCATGACGGCCAGCAGACGGGGGACGTAGGCCTTTTTCAGGACCCGTTTCTTCGTGATGGGGTTGACGCCGTGGTTGGCCAGGGTCGCACCCATGACGCCCAGGTCGTGGGAGGTGACGTTGACGGAGCACTGCTTGGTGTAGACCGTGGTCGCTTCCAGAGGATCGGATCCCATGCGGCCATAGGCGTCGAGGAGTTTGGCGATCGCCTGGTTGCGTTTATTGTCATTGACTTCGGAGACGTAGACCTCTTCGTTGAAGGGGAGTTTGCGGCCCGCGTAGTCGTCCATGTTCCCTTTGATCTTCGCCCACCGCTCTTTGGAGTCTTTGGCCGTTACCCAGCTGGTCGACTGGATGGCACCGGCGTTGACGAAGGGGTTGGAGGCGCTGCCGTTATGCAGTTCGATCGCCATGATCGAGTTGAAAGGGAGCCCCGTGGCGTTGGCGCCGATCTTCTCCTGCAGGAACTTCGCTCCATGCTCCTGCATCACCAGCGAGGCCGTGAAGACTTTGGAGATCGACTGGATCGAGACGGCGGCTTTCGTGTCGCCCGCTTCGAAGACCTTTCCGTCGCGCGTCACGACGGTGATACCGAAGATCTTCGGATCGACGACGGCCAGCGCCTTGATGTAGTCGGCGTTTTTGCCGCTGTCGTCATCTTTGAACTTTTCGTATGCCTCCATGACCGCCTGTTTGATTTTTGCGTCGGTCAGCGTCGAAATACCGGAGACATCCCTTGCAAAGACATTCGACGATAGAAAGAGACCCACCGCGATGACGGTAAAAAGCCTCAAAAAGTTTCTACGTTCTGTGAATAGACCCATCTTTTACTCCTCTTCTATTGATATCCATCCATTTTACTTGTATAAATCTTAATAAATGATGATTATTAATGTGAAACTTTCAATGTGTTACAATGATTTCGAGAAATTATGAGGTTTTTGCATCACGGCAGAGGGAAGGAGCACCGGTGGATCACAGAGCGAAGCATCACTCCCATCATCGAAGAGTGGAACGGAAAAAGATAGTGCTTTGGAGCCTCACCCTGCTGACGGGAGTTCTGATGTGGTTCATGCCGGTGCCGGAGGGGCTGAAGCCGGAGGCGTGGAGACTCTTCGCCGTCTTTTTCACGACCATCCTCTCCATCATCGTGGGCCTGCTGCCGATTCTGGTGGCGTCGGTGCTGGCGCTTTCGGTGACGGTGCTCAGCGGCCTTCTGAGTACCGAGCAGGCTTACAGCGGATTTTCCCAGAATTTCATCCTGCTCATCGTCGTCGCCTTTCTCGTCTCCCAGGCGGTGGTCAAATCGGGACTCGGGAAACGGATCGCGATGCACATCATCCGCCGCTTCGGCCGCTCCACCCTGGGGCTTGCCTACTCGATGATGGCCACCGACATCATGATCGCGCCCGCTTTTCCCTCCAACACGGCGCGCTCGGGCGTCCTCTTTCCCATCGTCCAGTCGCTGGCCCACGACAGCGGCTCCAAAGTGGCCGATGGCACCCGCAAAAAGTTGGGAGCCTATCTGATGATGAACATGATGGTGAGCCTCTCGATCAGTTCGACCATCTGGTTTACGGCGATGGCGGCCAATCCCCTCGGTGCCGAGATGGCGCGGAAATTCGGTGTCGAGATCACGTTCGGCAACTGGCTTCTGGCCGCCGTGGTGCCGGGTCTCGTCGCCTTTTTTCTGGCGCCTCTGGTCTTGATGAGGATCTATCCGCCGGACGTGAAGGAGACGCCCGACGCCCCGGCCAGGGCGCAGGAGGCGCTGGAGAAGATGGGGCCGGTCCACCGCAACGAGTGGATCACCGGCATCGTCTTCGTGACGATGGTCGTGCTATGGGCCCTTTCGGGCATCCTGCCCATCGACAAGACCGCCGTCGCTTTCGCCGGACTGGGTATTCTGATGGTGGCCAATATCTTCACGATGGCCGACATGCGCCATCAGGGAGAGGCCCTCAGCACGCTGATCTGGTTTTCGGTGCTCTTTACCCTCAGCGCCTACCTCGACAGATTCGGCTTCATGGCCTATGTGGGGGAACACATCGCCCACGGTATCGAAGGGTTCGGCTGGCCCGTGGTCTACGGCGTGCTGATACTCGCCTATGTCCTGATCCACTACCTCTTCGTCTCCCAGACGGCCCAGATGCTGGCTCTCTACGGCATCTTTCTCGAAGTGGGGATCAACGCCGGCGTACCGCCCATGCTGATGGCGTTGATGCTGCTTTTCGCCACCAATTTCAACGCCGTCATCACACCCCAGGGATCCTCGGCCAACGTCATCTTCGTCAGTTCCGAATATATGACTTCCAAGGAGATCTACCGCAACGGCTTTTTCATGACGATGCTCAATACGGCGATCTTCATGGGGATCGGGACGTTTTGGATACTGTTGGTTTTTTGAGCAAGGGATACGGTGAACGGTGAAC
>NZ_JAOZOZ010000085.1 GCF_029933015.1 Hydrogenimonas sp.
CAATGTGCTGGAGTTTTTTATGGGTCTCTTTCTGATTCTCGTGCAGTTTTCGGCAGCCGAGAAGGTCTGGAGATGGGCGACCGTGATCTACGGACTTCTCTCTTTCGCAGCGGTGGGGCTGCTCTCTCCTGCGGTATACGGTTGAGTGATGAAATATCTGTGGCTGGCCATTTTTTTCGCCGTTTTGGTGTGGTCGGGGTACGCGCCGAAGGACCGTCTGACTTGGATACTGGAAGTGGCTCCGGCGATCGTCGGATTCGTCGTGCTCGCCGTGACGTACCGCTCCTTTCGTCTCACACCGCTGCTCTACTGGCTGATACTGATCCACATGATCATTCTGATGATCGGAGGCCACTACACCTATGCGGAGGTACCCTTTTTCGACCATCTCTTCGGCAGTACACGCAACAATTACGACAAACTCGGCCATTTCGCCCAGGGATTCGTGCCGGCACTGATCGCCCGTGAGGTCATCATACGGTTGAAGATCATTCCCAAAAGAGGATGGATGAACTTCTTCATCCTCTGTTTCGCTCTGGCTCTCAGCGCCTTCTACGAGCTGATCGAATGGTGGGTGGCGCTGGTGAGCGGTCAGGCGGCGGAGGCTTTTTTGGGAACCCAGGGGTATGTCTGGGACACCCAGTCGGATATGATGTTCGCACTGATCGGGGCCGTGACGGCGCTGCTCTTTGTCAGCGGTTGGCACGACCGGCAACTGGAAAGAGAGGGGTATCTGGACGCACGGCGGTAGGAGCGTGAGACCCGATATCGGGTCCGGATACTCTCACTTCATGCGAAAGATTCTACGATATGGCGGGGTATGCGCATCGGTCGCATACTCTTTATGTCGACGAAGATCCACTCCGTTTCACCTTCGCAGATGAGGGTTTCGTCCGTTTCACGGATGATTTCGTAACGACGGACGGCTTTGATCTTTCCGATCGGTTCCAGCCATGTCTTCATCAAAAGGATGTCGTTTTCGAAGGCCGGATGTCTGTATTCGATATGGTGGGATTTGGCGACCCATGTACCGCCCGCTTCCTTGCACGCTTCGAACCCCCAGCCCACGCTTTCGGAGTGGGCGGTGGCCGCTTCGATCATCCACTGCAGATAGGTGACGTTGCCGACATGGCCGTTGAAATCGATCGCCTCTTTCGGCACGGTGAAACGGTAGGAGAAGGTCGCGGAGCGCTCCATGGCCTACCGTTCGATCTCGCCGTCGTAGGCGATGATGCCGTAGGTGAGGTTGCCCACGTGTTTGAAGCCCTGGGCTTTCATGACGTGCTGGACCTGGTAGCTTCGGCTTCCGGTGTGGCAGTAGAGAATCATCCGGTCCTCTTTCTTGTTCTGGATCTTTTCGAACCAGTCGTAGAACTGCGAAGTGGGCCAGAGCTGATCTGTCCCCTTGATGTGGCCCATCTGAAACTCCATCGGCTCGCGTACGTCGATCAGCTCGAAACTTACCATGCCCAGTTCTCTGGCTTCCAGCAGCGCTTCGAGCTCGTCGCCGTCGAGCTGCTCCTTTTCGACGAGCAGCTGCGCCTCCTCTTTGCCCAGGCCGCGGGAGTGCAGGTGCACGACCTCTTCGATCTCCTCCTCCCTGGCGTGTTTTTCGGCGTATTCGGGGGTGCAGAAGATGCCGCAGTGGCAGTATCCCTGGGTGGGGATTTCCTGTTCGAGCGCCGGTTTGCAGGGGCAGATGCGGTTGTCGGCCGCTTTTCGCTCTTCGGGGGTTTCGCCGACGACCATGAAGCAGGGGCAGTAGCGTTTGCCGTAGATCATCTTGTTGCGGGCCAGACCCATGGCGACCCCTTCGTTGATCTCCTCGTCGGGGTTCTGGACGAATCCGAACTGTTTGTTGACCTTTTCGACGAATTTCCAGGTTTTTTCGAGTTCCGCCTGGAATTCGGGGGAGTTGATATCGATCTGCTGCATTCAAAATCTCCGATGTATAAAATTTTTCTTATGGATTTGATATGCCATTGTAACAAAAAACGGTCACGAAAAACGTTTTGGGGTATAATTATAAAAAGAGGTTAAAACCCCGTTAAAGGAGTGTCTCATGGCCACGAAAACAGAGAGAGCGAATCGTCCGGAAGCCGAGGTGGAAGCGTTGAGGAAAGAGGTCGAAACGCTGAAAAAGGATATTCTCAGACTTACCGAAACTCTCGGAAAAATCGGCGAAGAGAAACTGAAAAGCTCGGTGGACGAGGTGAAGGAGAAGATCGCGGCACAGATTCCCGACGAACGGCTCGAAGAGCTCGAAGCGCTGAAAAACCAGGGCGAAGAGGCGATCGAGGCGATCAGACAGCAGCAGAAGGAGCATCCCGTGGGAACGCTCCTGGTGGCGGCAGGCATCGGCTTTCTGCTGGGCAGGGTACTGGGCGGAAAGAGCTGATGAACAAAGTGACGGTCTCCGATTTCATCATCGCGCTGATGGACCTGCTGGAAGCCGAAAGCCGCGCCCTGCAGGAGTCGGCGGCGCTCTTCATGCGTGAGCAGCAGGAGTCGTGGAGAGAGACGCTCTATCGGAGCGGATGGATGGCGGGATGGATCGTTGCCGCCGTATTCTCCCTGATCGGGGCGCTCTTCTTTCTGGTCTGGGGCTTTTACAGGATCTTCGCGCTCTACGTTTCGGAAACGGCGGCACCCTTCGCCGCGGGGGCGCTTCTGCTGGTCTGCGGGCTGGTGTTCGCCAAATTGGCGGCCGGGATGCGGCGATGAACGATCTGCAGGAAGCCAGAAGGCGCTTCGACGCGCTTTTGAAAGGCCGTTACGCCCCCAGGCCGCTCTCTCCCGAGGAGGCGAAAACAAGACTCCGGCAGGCCGATCCGGGGATCGATATCTCCGAATTTCTGGCCGCACTGAGCGAAAAGGATCTCCGTCGGGCGGGAAACGCCCTGGTCTGGCAGACCCTGGCGCCCGAAACGATCGCCTACTTCACGCCGCTGATCGTCGGTGCGATCCAATCGTTCGTCGCAGCGAACGCCGCGAAAGAGTCCGAAAAAAGCTGATTCCCTACACTTCTTCTCCCCGGTAACCGATATTTCAAAAGTTTTTGGATAAAATCTATCCAATTTAATCAACGAGAAGGTTATTTCGATGGATATTCGACAGGCTTTTCTGGACTATTTCGCCTCCAAAGGGCATACCGTTTACGAGAGCGCGCCGCTGGTGCCGGACGATCCGACACTGCTTTTCACCAACGCGGGGATGGTCCCTTTCAAAAACATCTTCACCGGCGAGGTGCCGGCTCCCAACCCTCCCCGGGGGACAAGCTGCCAGACCTGCATCCGCGCGGGCGGCAAGCACAACGACCTGGAAAACGTCGGCCACACGGCCCGCCACCACACCTTTTTCGAGATGCTGGGCAACTTCAGCTTCGGCGACTATTTCAAAGAGGACGCCATCGCCTACGCCTGGGAGTTCGTGACCGAGGTGCTGGAGCTGCCCAAAGAGAGACTCTGGGTCACCGTCCACGAGAGCGACGACGAAGCCGAAGCGATCTGGGCCAAACACATCGCCAAAGATCGCATCCTTCGCATGGGCGACAAGGACAACTTCTGGCAGATGGGCGACACGGGCCCCTGCGGTCCCTGCAGCGAAATCTTCTTCGATCAGGGGGAGGAGCACTTCCACGGTCCCGAGGATTACATGGGGGGCGACGGCGACCGCTTCCTGGAGATCTGGAACCTGGTCTTCATGCAGTACGAGCGCGACAAAGAGGGCAACCTCACGCCCCTGCCCAAACCCAGCATCGACACCGGCATGGGGCTGGAGCGGGTCGTGGCCGTCAAAGAGGGAAAACTTTCCAACTACGATACCGAGCTTTTCATGCCGATCATCCGCGAGGTCGAGGAGCTGGTGGGCAGAAGATACGAGTATGAAAGCGGAGCGAGCTACCGCGTCATCGCCGATCATCTGCGCTCGACGACATTCCTGCTGGCCCAGGGGGTCAACTTCTCCAACGAGGGACGCGGATACGTCCTGCGCCGCATCCTGCGCCGCGCCGTCCGCCACGGCTACATGCTGGGGCTCAGAGAGCCCTTCATGTACAGGCTCGTCGATGTTCTGGTGAAGATCATGGGCGGCCACTACACCTATCTCAAAGAGAAACAGTCCGCCGTGGAGCAGATGATGCAGCTGGAGGAGGAGCGCTTCTTCGCCACGATCGCCGCGGGGATCGAGCTTTTCGAAAAAGAGCTCAAAAACACCAAAAAACTTTTCAGCGGCGCCGTGGCTTTCAAGCTCTACGACACCTACGGCTTTCCGCTCGATTTGACGCAGGATATGCTCAAGGACAAAGGGATCGAAGTCGATATTGCCGAGTTCGAGCGCCTGATGGCCGAGCAGAGAGAGCGGGCCAAGGCGGCCTGGAAGGGCAGCGGCGACGCCCGGGTCGAGGGTGATTTCAAGGCGCTTCTGGAGGAATTCGGCCACAACACTTTCGTCGGCTACGACAACCTGAAGGCCGAGAGCAGAGTGCTGGCGGTGCTCAACGACGGTTTCGCCCGCGTCAAGTGCCTCGAACCGGGTCAGCGGGGCTGGGTGATGCTCGACGTCACCCCCTTCTATGCCGAAAGCGGCGGACAGACGGGGGATGCGGGCGTGCTGCGGGTCATGAACGGTGACGAGGTCGTCGCCGAAGTGGTCGATACGAAGAAATTTTTCGATCTGAACCTGAGCGAAGTGGTCGCCAAAACGAAGCTCTGCGAAAACGACCTGGTAGAGGCGGCGGTCGACACCACACGCCACGAGATCGCCAAGCACCACAGCGCCACCCACCTGCTCCACAGCGCCCTGCGTGAGATCCTGGGCGACCACGTGACCCAGGCGGGCTCGCTGGTGGAGGCCGAAAGGCTGCGTTTTGATTTCAGCCATCCCAAGGCGATGACGGGCGAGGAGATCGCGCAGGTCGAAAAGTGGGTCAACGATGTGGTCGAGCGGGGGATCGAGGGCGAGACCGAGGAGATGGATATCGAATCGGCGAAAGCGAAAGGGGCGATGGCGCTTTTCGGCGAGAAGTACGGCGAGAAGGTGCGGGTCGTCAGCTTCGGCGAAAGAAGCGTGGAGCTCTGCGGAGGGACCCATGTGCGCAACACGGCCGAGATCGGCATGTTCCTGATCACGAAAGAGAGCGGTGTGAGTGCCGGGGTGCGCCGTATCGAAGCGGTCTGCGGCCACGCCGCCTACGAACTGGTCAAGTCGATGCGCGCCACGCTGGCGCAGATCACCCACGAGCTCAAGGCCAAAGATCCGCTGCAGGGTGTCGAAAAACTGCAGCAGCAGGTCAAACAGCTCAAAAACGAGCTCAAAGAGGCGCAAAAGAGCAGAAAAGCCGAGATCAAAACGGAGAAGATCGGCGACGTGACCGTCGTCGTCGACGAGGTGGAGGGCGGCGACATCAAGGCGATGATCGACGATCTGAAAAACGCCCACGACAAAGTGGCGGTGATGCTCTTCCAGAAAAAGGGCGACAAGGTACTGATCGCCGCCGGACAGAAGGGCACGAACGCCAAGGCGGGTGCCTGGGTCAAGGCGATCGCCCCGGTTCTCGGCGGCGGTGGCGGCGGACGGGACGACTTCGCCCAGGCGGGAGGGAAAGACCCTTCGAAAATCGCCGAAGCGAAAACGAAAGCGCTCGAATATCTCAAAGAGACGCTCTGAGAGCACGAAAAAGCCGTCCGTCGACCGGACGGAGTGACAATAAAATAAGGAGGGAAAGATGAAAGAGACAGCCGTCGAACTTTTCAACAACTACGCCTTTTTTCTCGTCTTTCTCCATGTACTCGGGGCCATCGTATGGGTCGGCGGGATGATCGGTATGAGACTGGCGGTCCATCCGGGGCTGCAGCATATCGATGATCCGAAGCATCGGATGGCGCGCACGCTGGAGATCGTCCGCAATCTTTTCGCTTTGGTACTCCCTTTCATCGTCCTGATACTTCTGACAGGACTGGTCATGGGATTGGCGGTCGGCGCTCCGGGAACGGATCTGGCCACCGTCGTCTACGTGAAGGAGGGGATCTGGCTGGTCATGACGGCCAACTATGCCGCGATGGTCTATCGCAGGAACGTGGCGGAGCGCCGTTTCGTCTCGGGAGATATGGCGGGCGCCAGAGAGATGATGGCCCCCATCCCCAACCTGATGCTGCCGGTCAATATCGCCCTGGGTGTTCTGGCTCTGGTGCTCGGCATCTATCTGAGGGGCTTTTAGAATGCTGATTCTGGGGTCCGGCTCCGAGACGAGAGCGCAGATACTGCGCTCAAACGGGATCGATTTCGTCCAGAAGGCGTGCGATTTTAACGAGGAGGCGCTGGACCATACGGTGCCCAAAAACTTCGTCTACCACGCCGCCATGGGCAAGATGAAAGCCTGCGAGGCGGCGCTGGGGCTAAAGAGGCCGATCTTGACGGCGGACACGGTCGTGACGGCCCGCGGCGAGATACTCCGCAAAGCGAAGGACGAAGCCGACGCCCGGCGGATCCTCGCGATGCAGAGCGGCAGCGACGTCTCCATCATCACCTGCATGGTCTACAAATCGCAAAAAAAGATGTTCGTCGACCTCTCCGATACGGTCTACACCTTCGCCCCTTTCGACGAAGCGGATCTGGAGCGCTACATCGAAAGCGGCGAGTGGCGCGGCAAGGCGGGAGCCTGCATGGTGGAGGGTTTCTGCAAACCCTATATCCGCAGTGTCCGGGGCTACGAGAGCTGCGCCATGGGACTGACGGTGGAAAA
>NZ_JAOZOZ010000086.1:0-2287 GCF_029933015.1 Hydrogenimonas sp.
TTTCAGTGGCAATGCAGCTTGTAGATCAGTCTCGTTTTCGCAAAATAGGGCGGATAGGGCATGCGGATGGTGAAGGGGCGTACTTCGCCCGGTTCCAGGTATTTGGCGACGATGAACTCTTTTTTGATCGTGTTGGGACGCGTCTTTCGTTCTTTGTGGGATTTGAAAAAATCTCCGAATCCCGAAGGCTGGTAGATCTGGCTGCCGCTCAGTTTTCCCGATTCGACGGGGTTGTTGATCAGCTTGATCGTCAGTCTGCACTGTCCGATTTTGAATTTTCCCACATTCTGGACACTCCCTTTGAAAACGATCTCTTCGGTTCTGAGGATTCTGTGGTTTTCGATCGAGAGGAGTTTCCCTTTTTTCGTGTATTTGTCCAGGACGAACATGCTGAATACGGCGGCCGTGACGGTGACGAGAAAGGAAGCGAAAACCATCGACCAGAAGACGTTGCGCCGCGTCTCTTTTTTCGAAATGACCACGAGCAGTATGAAGAGGGCAAGAAAGAAAAAGAGAACCAGCCAGTGGACAATGGTCAAGTAGATCATGGATAGCACCTCGCCTGAACGCTTACGTTGAAATCTTTTTCGTTGCTAAAATGATCGACGATTATCCTGAAGGGTTTAGAAACGCCGCGCTCGAGCGGCAGATCGTAGTGTTCGATGTGGACTTTGAGCGGTTTGAGAAACGCCGCCATCTCTTTGAGCGGCCCACGCGACCGGTAGACGGAAACGACAAAATCGCAGGTGGAGTAGTCGATCTTTCCGCTGTTTGTAAGGGTGCCCTCCACGATCAGGGATCGGCTGTAGTTGAGAGGTTTCACTTTCGTGACGGTGATATCGGTGGCGCGTATGTATCTGTCCAGCGCATATTTGATGGCCGGCGGACCGAAAAAGAGCAGGAAGAGTCCCAGAAAGAGCAGAAAATAGGAGAAGGCTCTCTTTTTGATGAAGAGGGCCAGAACGACCAGCAGGAATCCGAGAAAAAGGATCCAGCCGAGGGCCATATAGTCATATTTCGTCAGGGAATGGAGTGTATAGTGGAGATAGTGTCTGAGAATTTCAGCCATCGACCCGACTGTTCTTCTCTTCGATGCCGCTCATGCCGAAACGGCGGGCGAGTTCCTGTCTGATGCGGTCGGGAGAGATCTCCTTCTTGCCGAGAGCGACCAGGACATGATAGGTCAGGTCGGCGCACTCGTAGATGATCTCCTCGTCGTTTCCGTCTTTGACGGCGAAGCAGAACTCTCCGGCCTCCTCGACCACCTTTTTGAGCATGCTGTTCTCTTTGCCCTGAAGGAGTTTGGCGGTATAGGAGCTTTTCGGGTCGCCGTGGCGCCGCTCGAGAATCGTGTGGTAGAGGGTGTCGATGACGCCGTAGACCGCCGTCGCGTCGACTTCCGCTTCGCTGACGGTCCTTTCGGCCTGAATGTCGGTGAAGAAGCAGCTCTTTCTGCCCGTATGGCACGCCACACCCTTCTGGTGGACCAGCAGCAGCAGGGTGTCGGCGTCGCAATCGAGCAGCATCTGTACGATCTCCTGGGTGTGGCCGCTCGTCTCGCCCTTTTTCCAGAGGCGCTTTCGGCTCCTGGAGTAGTAGTGGGCGTATCCCGTTTCACGGCTCAGCTCGAAAGCCTCTTCGTTCATGTAGGCGAGCATCAGTACCTCTTTGGTGTCGGCGTCCTGGACCACGACGGGGATCAGAGGCGTCTTTTCCCAGTCGATCTTCATTACGGTATCGGCCATCCTTTACCCTTTCGTCTCCGTCGTCACTGGCCGACGACGGAGCTGCGCTGTTTGTCTTTGGTATCGATCCAGATGTTCGGGACCGCGCCGCCGGGCGTCAGGAAGATCTTGGCGTCCCTGTTGGTCTTGAGCGCTTCGTTGAACTTGCCCTGGACCTCGATCTGGCGGAGTTTGAGAAGCTCGTCGCTCAGCGAATCGCTGATCAGCTTGTTCGCCTTCGCCTGGGCTTCGGCTTCGATGCGGATGCGGTCCGCCTCGCCCTTGGCCTGGATCTTTTTCGCCTCGGCCGTACCGTGGGCCAGCGCCGCTTTCTTTTCGGCCTCCTGCTTGGCTCTGAGGACTTCGTACTTGACCCGCTCCGCCTCCTGCTTGGCGATCTGGACCCGCTCGATCTGATCCTTGATCTTCTGGGGCAGGATGATCGATCGCAGCTGCACGGCTACCAGCTCGACCGGGTTGTGCTCGAGTTTGTCGATCTCTTTGGCGATGTCGCTTTGGATCTTGATGGCGATCTCGTTACGCTTGACGGGAAGCTCCTCGGC
>NZ_JAOZOZ010000086.1:2387-6627 GCF_029933015.1 Hydrogenimonas sp.
CCCGGCTGAAGCGGTTCGGGATCGAATTTACCCGCCGTTTTGAGAATCCCCACTTCGCCCGAGTTGATCACGACGAAGGGTTTGAAAAAGACCAGAAGCGCCGCGACGATGATGAGCACGTACATCGCCGTCGCCTTCTTGCTGAAATCCTGGATGAACTGCGGCGGCTTGGGAGGCTGGTTGTCGCCCCCGCCGCGCTGTTTGTTGAAATAGTCGTTCATGTCTGCCGGCATAAAAATCCTTTTTTAGTGAATAGTGAAAAGTGAAAAACGAAAAGTTAGGGTAGGGTGTTTCACACCCGACCATTTTAAAAGATTGTCGTTCGCAAAGCGATTCACAAAAATTTTTAGTTTTTAGTTTTTAGTTTTTCACTCAAATATGTGTCAAATAGTGTTCGAAATCTTTGTTGCGTCCGTAGACGACGTCGAAATACTCTCTTTGCAGGTGTTCCGTGATCGGTCCTCTGTGGCCTTCGCCGATGATGCGCCCGTCCACTTCCCGCACCGGGGTCACCTCCGCCGCGGTGCCCGTGAAGAAAGCTTCGTCGGCGATGTAGACCTCGTCGCGGGTGATGCGGCGGTGTTCGACGCTGTAGCCCAGCTTTTCGGCCAGCTCGATGACCGTCGCCTGGGTGATCGACTCCAGGGAGTTGTCGTTGGGGGGCGTGATGATCTTTCCGTCTCGGACGATGAAGAAACATTCGCCGCTTCCTTCGGCGATGAACCCTTCGTCGTCCAGCAGCAGCGCCTCTTCGTAACCGGCTTCCAGCGCTTCGAACTTGGCCATCTGGCTGTTGAGGTAGTTGGCGACCGCTTTGGCCTTGCCCATCGTCGATTTGACGGAGTTGCGGGCGAAAGAGGCGATCTTGACCCGGATTCCCTTTTCCAGCCCCTCTTCGCCCAGGTAGCTTCCCCACTCCCATGCCGCGATCGCCACCTCGACGGGGGCGTTGACGTGGTAGAGGCCCATGACACCGTAGCCCAGATAGATCAGCGGGCGGATATAGACGTTGCTTTCGAAGTGGTTCTCCCGCAGCAGTTCGAGCTGCGCGGCTTCGAGCTCCTCGAGGGTATAGGGGCTTTTGATCATCGTGATCTTCGCCGAGTTCAAAAGACGTTTCGTGTGATCCCGCAGACGGAAGATCGCCAGCCCTTTGTCGGTTTTGTAGGCGCGCGTGCCTTCGAAGACTCCGTTGCCGTAGTGGAGCGTATGGGTCAGGACATGGACCTTCGCTTCGTTCCACGGTACCAGTTCGCCATTCATCCAAATGGTATCAGCTTGCTTCATTCACTACTCCAGTTTGATCGATTCATAGAAAAATTGGTTGATTTTATCTTATAATAGATTAAAAGCAGTTTGCAGCAAAATATCAGGAGAGAGAGATGGTAGAAGCGAAAGTCTATATAGGATCCGACATCGTCGAGAAGGAGAAGGTGGGCAAGCGCAGATCGCCCTACAGCAAGGAGGTCGTCTCGACCTATCCTCTCTGCAGCGCCGAGGATGCGAAAGCCGCTTTGAAAGTGGCGGAAAGAGCCTTCGAAAAGAGCAGAAAAACGCCTCTCTCCCAGAGAATCGCGTGGCTCAGGGACGTGGCGAAACGGCTGAGGGAGGAGAAGGAGATTTTCGCCGAGACCATCACGGACGAGATCGGCAAACCGATCATGTTCAGCCGGATCGAGGTGGACCGCTGTATCGAGACGATCGAGCTCACGGCCGACGCCCTGACCCACCTGCGGGGCGAGACGATCCCGACCGACGCGACACCCAGCGGCAGGAAGTCGACCGCCTTCTGGCGACGCGTGCCCGCCGGGGTCGTCGTGGCCATCACCCCCTTCAACTTCCCGCTCAACCTGGCGGCCCACAAACTCGCTCCCGCGCTTGGGGCGGGCTGCAGCGTCGTACTCAAGCCGACCCCCGAAGCGCCGGCGACCGGCTACCTTTTCGCCAGGCTCTTCATCGAGAGCGAATACGCCGTCGATGATGCCCTCAGTATCGTCTACGGCGACGCGGAAGTGGGCAGTGCCCTGGTCACCAGCGACATCCCCCGTGTCATCAGCTTCACCGGCAGCGTCCCGGTGGGCAACATCATCACCAAGAGTGCGGGCATCAAGAAGGTGAGCCTGGAGCTGGGAGGCAACGCCGCCACCTTCGTCGAAAAGAGCGCCGATCTCGCCCATGCCGCTGCGCGCTGCGCCTTCGGGGCCTTCGTCAACAGCGGACAGGTCTGCATCTCGCTGCAACGCATCTACGTCGATGCCGCCGTCTACGACGATTTCGCCGCCGCCATGGCCGAAGAGACGAAAAAGCTCAAAGTCGGCAGCCCCTACGACGACGACACCTTCATGGGGCCGCTCATCAACGAGGAGGCGAAAGATCGGGCGATGAATTGGGTCCGAAGCGCCGAAAAGGAAGGTGCGCGTGTCATCGCCGGAGGAGAGCTCGTCGACGGAATCTTCGCGCCGACCGTCATGGCCGACGTGCGTGACGACATGGCGATCGTCTGCGAAGAGGTCTTCGCGCCCATCGTCAGTCTCGTGAAAGTCGGGAGTTT
Organism: Hydrogenimonas sp.; assembly: GCF_029933015.1. Taxonomy (GTDB): domain Bacteria; phylum Campylobacterota; class Campylobacteria; order Campylobacterales; family Hydrogenimonadaceae; genus Hydrogenimonas. The sequence continues at coordinate 4,939 of NZ_JAOZOZ010000086.1, forward strand.
CGACGAGGCGGCGGGGAAGATGAACGACTCACCCTACGGCCTGCAGTTTTCGATCTTCACCAACGACCTGAAGATGACCCAAAGGGCGCTGGAGGAGTTCGAGTGCGGCGGCATCGTCGTCAACGACGTGCCGACCGTGCGTTTCGATATCCAGCCCTACGGCGGCATGAAGCTCAGCGGCGTAGGACGGGAAGGGCCGGACTTCGCACTGGAGGAGTTCACGGAAATACAGTCGGTGGTGATTTTCTGAATGGCCGGGAAAAAAGTCGCCGTCAGTGCCTGTCTGGCGGGAAAGAACTGCCGCTACAACGGCGAGCCCAAAGGCAATCCCGAACTCATGGAAAAACTGGAAAAGGAGGGTTGCGAGATCCTCTTCTTCTGTCCCGAAGACGCCTGTTTCGGTACCCCGCGCGAAGCGATGGATCTGACCGTCACGCCCGAAGGCATCAAAGCCCTGACGAAATTTTCCAGAGAGGATCGGACCGGCCCCATCGCCGAGTACGCCCGAAAGTTTTTCGACGAACATCCGGATGTCGACCTCTTCGTCGGCAAGGCCAGAAGTCCCAGCTGCGGTGTTTGCACCGCCCGGCTCTATGACGGGGAGGGGAATCTTCTGAGTGAAAAAGAGGCGGGTGTCATGGCTGCAGAAGCGAAAGCCCGGGGTATCGAGACCGCGGATGACGAGGACGTGGTGGAAAACTCTCAGAAGTCGTAGGTGAAAGCGATGTAGAGATTGTCGTAGTGATCCAGGTCGACATCCTGGATATCCAGAGTGCTCCATGTATAGCGGTATCCCGCTTCCAACTCCACCTTTTCACTGATTTTCATGACGGCGCCCGCCTGGGCGCCGGATGCGAGACCGTATTCGGAATCTTTCTTTTCGAGATCGACGTTGCGACTGTGGTACTTTGCGTCGTAATCCACATAGACGCCTCCGATGTGCGCTCCGATGAAAAAGAAAGAGGCGATGGAATCGGAAAACCTGAAGGGTTCGGTAATGGCTTCGAGGTTGAGGAGCAGATCGTACTGGTCGGTTTCGTATTTGGCGTAGGAGGTGTCGTCTTTTTTGTCGTCTTCGAAGTTGACGTAGTGAAACGATGCGTAGATTCTGGCATCGTCGTTTTGGACGCCTCCTCTCAGGCCCCAGCCGACTTCGCTGTCGGTGTCGTATTTTTCGTCTCTCGTCTCGTAGGTGCTTTCCATGCCGCCCACTTCCACACCGGCCATAGGGCGGTAACGATTCTCATCGGCATGGACGATCCCCGCAAAAAGGGAGGCTGTCATCATGACGCTGAGAACTTTTTTCATTTCCGACCTTTGGGATGGCATGTTTCATAGATATATCGGCAGAAAAGGCAAGGTCATTCAGGAGCGGAGTCGGTTTTGAATTTTTGCAACCACTCCAGATTGTCTTCGACCATTTTCTCGTATTTTCTCTCGAGTTCTCTTCTGATCGACTCGAGCTCTTCCATTGAAAAGTATTCCAGATAATCGGGATTGATCGTGGTTTCTTTGCCGTCGAAACTCAAAAGCCGTTCGATTTCTCTGAGAAGTTCCTCTTTTTCCATGAATGGTATACTAACGCAAAAAAAGCGAGGAGGGATTGATATATGTTGGAAGTCGGAGAGAAAGCGCCGCAGTTTTGTCTGCCCAATCAGGACAATGTGGAGATATGTCTGAGAGATCTGA
>NZ_JAOZOZ010000015.1:0-19391 GCF_029933015.1 Hydrogenimonas sp.
CGCTCCAGAACGCTATATCTTTCTCGTAATCTTCCGCCAGATCGAAAAGCTCCGTGCTCTCGTGCTGACAGAAGTATGGCCCCTGATGGAGTTCCTGAAGCACGGCCAGTTCCGCTCCCTTCTTCGCCGATTCGGCGATCAGCTCACGGCTTTTTCGTCGCATGCTCTCTTTGCTTCCCTGCCATGCGTGTTGTATCAACGCGATCCGCATTGTTCCCTCCGGTTCGTTAACGATGGAAAAGTATATCAAAAACTCCTGCCTGAAGAGTTTTTCCATTAACATTAATGAACTATTAAAGACATTGAAGAGATAATGAACATAAGGTAACCAAAAGCTGTGAAGATATTCCGAAAGGAATGGATTCTGGTGTTGATAATTCAAGAAAGGCTCTGTGATGAAAACGATCAAAAATGCGGTTTTGGCGGGTGTGCTCGCGATGTCGATGGCGGCATACGCCGACGGGCCGCAGGCGATGTTCGGTGTGTCGTATACGTGGGGTGGAGAGATCGGTGGCGGGAACCTGGGTATCTCCGTCAAAGTGATTTCCAGCCGGGAGAAAAACAACGTCATAGGCGCAGCGGGGGTCAGCTACTATCCGTGGGCACCTGTCAACAAATTCGGAGCCGATATCGGTGCGGGCTACCTCTTCGAGGATTTCGCGATCACGGGCGGTTGGGATTTTATCCAGAGCGACTGGATGGTGTCGGCGGGTTATGTCAATACGATCGAGGATGACGATGGCGATCACACTCCCTCGAGCGGCAATCCTCCTTCAGAGGAGGAACCCGAAAGCCCCGGTGAGGGAGAGGGGGAAACACCATCTCCCGGCGATGGGGGAGAAGGTCCGGCCTGATCCTAATCATTCATAAAAGGTAGGTATCTGCATCGTCGAGCAGTGGAGGCTGCCTCCCTGCTCGATCAGTTTCATGCAGTTTATCGGGATCACTTCCCGTGTCGGGAAGAGCTCTTTGAAGAGATCGACCATCTCTTTGTCCAGCGGGTCGTCGTAGGTGGGCAGCAGGATGGCGTGGTTGGTGACGAGAAAGTTGGCGTAGGTGGCGGGTAGGCGGTTTCCCTCCCCGTCGAATTTGGGAGAGGGGAGCGGCAGCGGCACGAGGCGGTAGGGATCTCCGCTTTCGGTCCGGAAACTCTTCAGCTGCTCTTTCATCTTCGCGAGCTCTTCGTAGTGGGGATCTTCAGGATCGTCGCAGGTGACGTGGGCGATGGTCTCTTCGTCGACGAAACGGGCCAGCGTGTCGATGTGGGCGTCGGTGTCGTCGCCTGCCAGCTCGCCGTGGTCGAGCCAGAGAATGCGGCGCACGCAGAGCTTCTCTTTTAGAAACTTCTCGATCTCATCTTTCGTTCTGTCGGGGTTGCGGTTGGGGTTGAGCAGACATCTGGAGGTGGTCAGGAGCGTTCCTTCGCCGTCGGTCTCCACCGATCCGCCCTCCAGGACGAAGTCGACCTTTTCGTATGCCCCGTAGAGATAGCCTCTTTTCACCAGCTCCGCCGTGACGGCATCGTCCAGTGCGCTTTCGAATTTTCCTCCCCAGCCGTTGAAGGTGAAATCGAGAAATTTCCTCGTACCGTTTTCGTAGACGGTGATGGGGCCGTAGTCCCTGGTCCACGTGTCGTTGAAAGGGATTTCGACGAAGGTGATGTTGCGGATGTCGCAGAAGTGGGATTTGACCGATTCGGCGTCGCGGCAGAGGATGATGACCGGCTCGTTGTAGGCGATGGCGCTCGCTATGCGCACGAAGGGGGTGAGGGCGGCTTTGAGGCCGCTTCGGGCCCAGTCGGTCCCCTCATGGGGAAAGGCCATCAGCACGGCATCCTGCCGGTGCCACTCAGTCGGGAAGGTGCACGCTGTCGTCTTCATCGTGTTTGACCACCTTGACGCTTCTTACGACCATGACGACGACGAAAACCGCCGTGGCGATCATGCCGACGATCTTGATCGCGGTGACGATCGGATGGGCCGACGCGCCGCTGTGGGGCACGAATTCCGGTTCGGCCGCGGTCACCACGACCGGCAGGATGGAAAGAAGGAGAAAAAATATTTTTTTCATGGAAGACCTCCTTTGACACCGCTTTTTGGATAAAATGACGTCATGTCTTTTATCCGGATTTCACGCGAAAATTTTTTCCACAATATTAGCCAAATCGCACGCAAAACGCAATCGGTAGAAAAGATCGCGCTGGTGCTCAAGGACAACGCCTACGGGCACGGTCTGGTGCTCATGGCCGATCTGGCGAAGGAGGCGGGCGTGCGCCATGCCGTCGTGCGGACGATGGCGGAGGCGGAGGCGGTCGCCGAAGGGTTCGAAACGGTCCTCGTCCTGGCCGATATACCGGCCCGAAGGCCGGAAACGAACATCCATATCGCCATCAACGATTGGCGGCAGATCGAAAAGATCCCCGAAGGGACGCGGGTCGAACTGAAAGTCGATACGGGCATGCATCGAAACGGTATCCTGCCGGAAGAGGTGATGGAGGCGGTCGAAAAAGTCGACAGGCGGGGGCTTCTTCTTCGGGGTATCATGACCCATTACCGCAGCGCCGACGAGATGGGCAGCGAGTTTTTCTGGCAGAGGAAACGATTCGAAGCGGTGCGCGCGTCGGTGGAAAGGGCAGGTGTCGGGCCGCTTCGCTGGCACAGCTGCAACTCGGCGGCACTCTTTCGCACGGAGAGGTTCGACGAGGATATCGCGCGGGTCGGTATCGCCGCCTACGGCTGCCTTCGGATGCCGGCGGCTTTCAAAACCCCTCCGCTCAAACCGGTCATGTCTCTCTGGGCCGAGCGCGTCTCGACCCGCAGGCTGGGCGGCGGCGCGCGCATCGGCTACGGTGGCGAGGGGAGTCTCCCCGAAGGGGGCACGGTATCGACCTACGACATCGGTTACGGAGACGGCTGGTACAGGGGTGACGCGTCCGCCCCCTACAGACTGCCCGACGGACGGAAGGTCGTGGGCCGCGTTTCGATGGATCTGCTCTCCGTCGAAGGGGACGACGAAAAGATCTGCCTCTTCGAAGACGCCAACGAAGCGGCGGCACAGTTCGGTACGATCGGCTACGACATCCTCGTCAAACTCCACCCCTCCATTCCCAGAATCGCCGTATGACACTGCTGATCGCCTTTTTTCTCCTCTTTCTCGTTCTTTACCCCTTCTACGTGATTCACAAACAGATACGGGGAAGCCGCGAGCCGATCGAGAGGACACCGGCGGAGTGGGGAGCCGAATACGAGGATATCTCGTTTACCACCGCCGACGGCGTCACGCTCAGGGGGTGGTGGATCGAAGGAAGTAGCGAGCGGGCCGTCCTTCTTCTGCACGGCAAGGCCGGCAGCCGCAACGGTTTTCATACCGGGATCTTCGATCTGGGGGCCTGGTACCATGCCCGGGGCTACAACGTGATGATGGTCGATCTGCGGGCCCACGGCGAAAGCGGCGGCCGTTACGTCTATTTCGGTGTCAGGGAGCATGCCGACATGCTGGGTTGGCTCGAAAAGATCGATCCTGTGGGAAAACACAGATGGATTCTGCACGGATTTTCGATGGGAGCGGTGACGGCGATGATGATGGCGGAGAAGAGACCCGGAGATTTTTTAAAAGTGGTCGCCCATGCGCCGTGGATCGATTTCGGAAGGGTCGTCAGACAGGAGCTTTGGAAAAGGGCTTCCGTTCCTCCCGCGGCCTATCCTCTCATCCGCCGGATCGCCCACCTCTTTTTCGGACAGGATTTCGAAAAAGCCGACAACAAAGAGCGTTGCAAAAAGCTGTGCGGGCAGGAGATTCTCTATATCCGGGAGAGCGAAGACGAGCTCCTGCCGGTCTATCACTGGCATCTGCTGAAGAGACTCTGCCCGTCGGCGAAAGTGGTGACGTTCGAGGGGATCGGCCATGTGGAAGCGTTCAAGACGTTTCCACACCTCTATACCGAAATATTAGAAAAGGAAGGTCTCTGACTTCAGCACTTTGAAATCGGTGATCTCTTTGTCGTCGATTCCCAGTTTCGCGGCCGCTTTGGGGTTGACGATATGAAATCCCAGGGTCAATGTGACATGGTCGCCCTTTTCGAGAGGGATATCCGTGTCGATCACCTTTTCGCTCGATGCGTCGATGGCGTTGGTTTTTAGAACTTCGTCGGCCACCCACGGCATGGCCGGTTTGCCTTCATGCCCCAGGAGAGTGAAGAAGTTGACAGGCTTTGCCTCGATCGTTTTGCCGCCGCGTCGGATTTCGATGCGCAGCTGTCCCAGCCGCAGGGGATGGGTGAAGAGTTTGTGGATCGAGTGGTTCACGATCTTCACCCGGAGCTTCCCGTCGACATTTTTCGCCTCGAGGGAGACGGCGTGCCTGAGCAGCTCCGGACGGACGTGGGGGCCGGCGAAGCCGTGGTAGGCGTGGGTCTCGCTCTTGACGATCGTCGAGTAGGAGCCGGGAATCTGGGGCATGTGACAGGCGATGCAGTTGTGCTTTTCCGGATCGTTCTCCTTGATGTTCATGGAACAGATCGCGAACCCGTGCTTGTTCTGCTTGTGGTCGTGGCATCCCAGGCAGATGTGACCGGTGGAGAAGAGTTTGTTGGAGTAGTCGATCGTGTGGAAGGGCGATCCGCTGGTCTTTCGGTTGAGCCCGAAGAAGCTGCTGGTTTTGTGGAACTCCACCTTCTCCTCCTGGGATTTGCCGTCTTTTGCCGCGTAGTAGTATTTGGGCGTCTCGTTGAGGATGTTGAGATTCTGGCGGGCGTGGGTGCGGATCGACTGGATCCGGTGGCAGTAGGCGCAGCCGATCGGTTCGTTTTTCTGGATCTCGTTGTCTTCGGGCAGGGCGGGCTCCCCTTTTGCGAGGGCTTCCGTCAGCGCCGTATCGGAGGGGGTGTGGCAGACGCCGCAGTTGTACTTTTCTTTCTTCTTGAGGGGATGTTTGTCCCAGACGGCTCGGTGGACGGGGTCGTTGGCCACCGAACTGTTGCGGTGCATGGATCCCATGTACTCCTTGTAGATGACGGGATGGCACTTGGCACAGACCTTGGAAGCGACGAATTTCTGGGAAGCGCCCAGGGAGAGGGCTGCGACGAGAAGCAGGAGAGATCGTATCATGAAAGAAGCTCCGTTTTTGAACGGAATTCTATCCGATTAAACTTCGAAAGCTCTTTGACGCATGTCAAGGCGCTTTGTCGACGAGTCTGAAAGAGAGCACGAAAGCGGCCAGAACGACGAGAAGCGTGACACCGTAGAGCAGGTGATAGCCGCCGAAATGGAGCAGGAATCCGCCCAGGATCGAGAAGAACATCCCCAGCGAAACGATATTCATCTGCACCGCCACGTAGAGGGGTCGTTTCTCTTCGGGAGCGAGGATCAGGATGAGGTTGGAGCTGGCGATGCGGCTGCCGTCGCCCGCGGCACCGAAGAGAAAGAAGATGAGGCCGTAGATCCACAGGGAGTGGGCGAAAAAGGCCATCAGCACGGCGGCCAGCTTCATGGCGATACTGAGAACGGCGACGAGGCGGTAGTGCCCCAGGCTTCCCAGTTTCCCCCACAGGGCGTTGCTGATCATGGCACCCACCATCTGCACGGTGATCAGAATGCCCACCTCCTTGCCTCCCAGGTGGATCGTCTCCTTGGCGTCGAGGATGACGAAGGGCATGGCGATGAGGTAGCCGTAGGCCAGCAGGAAGGTGGCGATCTGGATCTGCAGCTGCCGGTCGGCTCTGAGAATCTCCAGGGCGTGCTTCAAAAAGGCGGTGAAACTCTCGATCTTCGTTTCGAAATGGGTCTTGACCGGCTCGTCGACGGTGGCGAAGGCGAAAAGCCCCACTCCCATCAGAAGGGCGCTGAGCATGAAGAGATAGGCGAAATCGAGGGGCGGCTCGAAAGCCTCGAGCACCCACGCCGCCACGGCGCCGCTGATCAGCGCCCCCAGGCCGGCGAAGAACTGCCGCCACGCCATCGTCTTTCCGCGGAAACGGTGGCTGAAGATCTTGGCGACGATCTCCCGGAAGTAGATGGCGCCGAAACCGGCGCTGAAGCTGAAGAGAAAGAGGCCGATGCCGATACTCCAGAGTGTCAGTGTCGGGTGGTTCTCCCCGAACAGGAGGATGGCGACGCCGATGAAAAACCACGACAGAAAGCGTGCCGCGAAGACGCGCCGCAGATAGGGGAGCATCCGGGCGTAGTGCTGGGCCTTGTAGGCGGCGAAGAGCTGCATCAGCACCGCCCCGCCCCGCAGCAGTCCGCTGAAGAAGCCGATGAGCACCGGGCTTCCTCCGAAATAGTTGATCATCAGCGGCAAAATCGTCGCCGGCTCGGCGACGGTGGTGCCCATCGAGAGGAAAAATCCGTGGAGAACGTTTTTGATATGGTTGGAGAGTTTATCCATGCAGCATCTCCCACCCCTCTTCGAGGGATGCGGCGACCCCTTTGGCGAAGAGCCACAGCGCGGCGTTGAGGCGGGCGATTTGTATCAGTGCATCCGAGGGTTCACGGAGCATTCGCAGGCTCTCTTCTTTTCCGATGGGATCGAAGGATTTTCGGTAGTCGATCCCGAAACGGGCCGGGTCGACGACCTGTTCGGCGATCTCTCCCGCTTCGCAGACCCAGACGCGGCACTTTCCGAAGATCTCCGGGGTCCCTTCGTTGCCTTTGACGACAAGGAGCCGCCGGTAGCGCTCTCCGAAGATTTCGGCATATTTTTTGACGTAGGGTTTGTGGAAGACGCCGATCAGGGCCGTGCCGCACGCTCCGACGTCGGGGAGCCGTTCGACGGTGTTGAGGCCGGTGCGTATGCCCAGCTTCATTCGCACGGGCGAGAGGTCGGCCAGCGGTTTGCAGTAGTTCTCCCTATCGAAGCAGTGGAGGTTTTCGGGCATCGGCAGTGCGCGGCACACCTCCCGTACCGTCACGCCCCCTTTGGCGGGCTGCAGGGCGCCGCCGCTGACGACGACGTCCAGGCCGAAGGGGCGGAGCGCTTCGGCGGCGAGGGGGAAGATATAGGGGTTGTCGGCTTTGCCGTCGAACGGATAGCCCAGTTCGATCCCGTTTTCGACGGGAGATTTTTTCGTGACGGCGTCGATCGCGTCGATCGCCCCGAGGAACTCTTCGGTCGTTTCGGGCTTGAGGCGCCATCCCAGCAGAAAGGCGGCGATCTGTTCGGGCGCGGCGCGGCCGTCGAGCATCCGTGCCATGGCGTCTTGCATCTCCTCTCTGGAGAGGTCGCGGTTGTGCCTGGCGCCGGTGCCGACGCACTTGATGTAGCGGATGAAAGCGCTGTCCATTATCCGCGCATCATTTCACGCCGGATCTCTTCGAGCCGTTCGATCCGCTGTTCGGTGGTCGGGTGGGTTCTGAAGAGGTTGGCGAAGCTGATATCCTTGCCGGTGAAGGGGTTGACGATGAACATGTGGGCCGTTTCGGGCGTCGCTTCGGGCAGGATGCCCTGGCGGTTGTAGTTTTCGAGTTTGATCAGGGCGCTTTCGAGCCATTCGGGATGGCCCGTCAGCCGGGCGGCTCCCGCGTCGGCCTCGAACTCGCGGCTGCGGCTCACCGCCATCTGGATGATCCCCGCGGCGATGGGCAGGATGATCGACATGACCAGCATCAGGATCGGATTGGGACTCTCCTCGTCCCGTCCGCCGCCGAAGAAGGCGCCGAATTGCATGATGTTGGCGATCATCGCGATCGCCCCGGCGATCGTGGCGGCCACCGTGCCGATGAGGATGTCGTAGTGGCGCACGTGGCTCAGCTCGTGGGCCAGGACCGCTTCGATCTCCTCTTCGTCCAGCAGGTCCAGCAGCCCCTCGGTGACCGCTACCGCGGCGTGGCTGGGGTTGCGCCCCGTCGCGAAGGCGTTGGGGACCCGTTCGGGGATGACATAGACTTTCGGCATCGGCAGACCCGCTTTCTGTGCCAGACGGCGGACGATGGCGACGAGCCCCGGGGCGCTGCGCTCGTCCACCTCCACGGCGTGGTAATGGGCCAGGACCATCTTGTCCGAAAAGTAGTAGGCGTAGAAATTCATCGCGCCGGCCAGCACCAGGGCGATCATCATGCCCGTCGTGCCGCCGAACATCCCGCCGATCCAGACCATCAGCAGGGTCATGAGTGTCAGTAGGACAACGGTTTTGACTGCTTCCATAATCTATTCTCCTTTATTATGATCAGAAATGATAGTTTAGTCTTTTGGACTAAATAATACTATTGAAACAAACTAAAGTCAAGATGATGCGGGCAGAGTAATCGCATTTTGAAAGATGACGCCGTCGATGCCATCCTCCGCCGCTTTCACGAGCTCCGCCTCGTCGGAGACGGGCAGGAGGATTTTGGCGTCGAAGAGATAGGTTTCCGCGATTTTCTGTATCCGCGGCGCCAGCGTGGCGTCGGCCAGGATGTAGGCGGCCCGCAGGGCGTTGGCCAGAAGCGCATCCTCGATAGACAGGGCCATGACGGCGTAGGAAATGCGGTTGGCACGGCAGTGCTTCGCGATCTCTTTCGTCTCTCTCCAGGGACCCAGCCATAGGGTGGCGTTGGCGGGGGTATGGCCGATCTCTTCGATCGTTTCGACATAGTAGAAGGGTTCGTAGGGGATGTCGGGATGTCCGATGATGATCATCTATTTCACTCCTGCGCAGGTTTTGGAACAGTAGTATTTCCCGTCGACGATGATCGCTTCGTGGCTGCTGACGAAGGTGCCGCACTTTTCGCATTCGACCATGATCTCTTCGTCGGCTTTGGGTCTGCGTTTTTCGTCGTCGGCACGTTTGCGCCTGTGCTGCGTCACCTGCGGTTTTTTGATCAGAAAGAAGTAGACGGCGGCGATGACGGCGATGGTGAGTACGATTTTCAGCATTTGGAGGCGTCCTTTATCCACAGATAGTTGCGTTTGTCCCGGGTGATCAGCTCGAAGTCGCAGTGTGTGAGGCTCTTCACTTCGTCGAAGACGTGTTCGCCTTTGTAGAAGAGCAGATGGGTCCGCCCGCCGATGAAGGGCCTGCTCCACTCGATGAGTGTCGGTGTGTCGGTCACGGCGCGGGAGGTGACGAGATCGTAGGGTCTGGGTTCCAGCGCGTCGACGCGCCTGGCTTCGACCGTGACGTTTTCGAGTCCCAGTTCACGGGCGATGAACCCGAGAAAAGAGGCGCGTTTGTGAAGGGGTTCGCAGAGGGTGCACTCCGTATCGGGCATCGCGATGGCCAGAACCATACCGGGAAAGCCGGCTCCCGTGCCGATATCCAGCAGCGTGTCGCAGGGGGGCAGGAAAACGAGAGGGTAGATCGAGTCGAAGATCTGCTCCTCGACGGCCGGAACCGTTTTCGCGCCGGTGAGATTGTGGATGCGGTTCCACTTCATCAGGTGCTGCTTGAAATCCTCCAGGCGCTCGAGCGTCTCTTCGGGCAGGTCGATGCCCGCCTCTTCGATACGGCGTTTCAGATTCACAGCAGATGTCCCAGCTTCTCTTTTTTCGTCTGCAGATAGGATTCGTTGTGGGGGTTGGCTTCGACGACGATCGGGAGGCGTTCGACGATCTCCACCCCTTCGAGACTCTCGATCTTTTTGGGGTTGTTGGTCAGCAGGCGGATTTTTTCGATGCCGAAATGGTCAAGGATCGTTTCGACCATCTCGTAGGTGCGCTCGTCGGCGGAAAAACCGAGCTGGTGGTTGGCCGCGACGGTATCGAAACCCCTGTCCTGCAGGGCGTAGGCGTTGACCTTGTTCAAAAGCCCGATGTTGCGCCCCTCCTGCCGCAGGTAGATCACCATGCCGCCCTGGCTCTGGATGAAATGCAGGGCGAAGGCCAGCTGCTCGCCGCAGTCGCACTTGAGGCTGCCCAGGGCGTCTCCCGTCAGGCACTCCGAATGGACCCGTACCACGGGCGTGTCGGGAAGCGGATCGGTGAAGATGGCGAGGTGTTCCTTGAAGCAGCCGTTCTCCAGGATCTCTTTGAAAGCCTGGATCTTGAAGGTTCCGAATCGGGTCGGAAGGTTGGCGACTTCGGAGATTTCGATATTCATTCGTTATTTTTCCTAATGTTTTGGTAAAATAGGCGTTTTCAAAAACCCGCCGCCATCTCTGTGACGCGGCGGACAAATCAGCGCGATTATACCATATGTAAAGGTTTTGCCATGTTCGCACGTTTTAGACGCAAACGACTCCATCCCGTTCTCCGCGATCTCGTGAGAGAGACGGTGCTGACACCGGAGGATTTCATCTACCCGCTCTTCATCCGAAGCGGCGAGGGGGTCAAGAACGAGGTGGCTTCGATGCCGGGCGTCTATCAGATGAGTATCGATTCGGCGATCATGGAGTGCGACATCCTCAAATCGCTGGGGATCCGCGCGGTGATTCTTTTCGGGATTCCGGACGTCAAGGATTCCGTAGGCAGCGACGCGCTGTGCGAGCACGGCATCATCGCCACGGCGCTTCGGGCGCTCAAGGCGGCCCATCCCGACATGCTCTTCGTCACCGATCTCTGTTTCTGCGAGTATACCGACCACGGTCACTGCGGCGTTCTCAACCCGGAGCTCGAAACGGTCGATAATGATCTCACGCTAAGGAACCTGGCGCAGCAGGCGATCGTCCACGCCAAAGCGGGAGCGGATATGATCGCGCCCAGCGGCATGATGGACGGAATGATCCTGGCGATCCGCGAGGGGCTCGACAGTGCCGGTTTCAGCCATATACCGATCATGAGCTATTCGACGAAATTCGCCAGCGCCTGGTACGGACCCTTCCGGGACGTGGCCGAGAGCGCGCCCAGCTTCGGCGACCGCCGCAGCTACCAGATGGATCCGGCCAACCGCAGGGAGGCGATTCTCGAGAGTCTCGAAGACGAACGCGAAGGTGCCGACATCCTGATGGTCAAGCCGGCGCTGGCCTATATGGACATCATCCGCGACATCCGCGAGGCGAGCGATCTGCCCCTGGCGGTCTACAACGTCAGCGGCGAATACAGCATGCTCAAAATGGCGGGCAAGGCCGGCGTCATCGATTACGAAAAGGTGATGATGGAGACGCTGCTGGGATTCAAGCGCGCGGGTGCGGATATCATCATCAGTTATCACGCGAAGGAAGCGGCCGAGCTGCTTCGGTAGTTCGTTATTGGTCATAGGCGATTAGGGAGAGAGACCCAATACACCAAATTTACCAATACACCAATAACAGGAATTTTACGATGAGACATTTTTTGACATTGAAAGAGTTTACGAAAGAGGAGATCCTGGAGATGATCGATCTGGGTCTCCGGATCAAGGCGGAGACCAAGGCGAAACGCTTCACCCCCTATCTGGAGAAGCAGACGCTGGCGATGATTTTCGAAAAATCGAGCACCCGGACGCGGGTCAGCTTCGAGACGGGTATCTATCAGCTCGGCGGTACGGGCCTGTTTCTCTCCTCCCGCGACATCCAGCTCGGGCGGGGCGAACCGATGAAGGATACGGCACGGGTCATCAGCCGCATGTGCGACATGGTGATGATCCGCACCTACAGCCAGAAGAAACTCGAAGAGTTCGCCGGTTTTTCGAACGTGCCGGTGATCAACGGCCTGACCGACGAGTACCACCCCGTGCAGCTGATGGCCGATTATATGACGATGATCGAACACGGCAAGGATCGCGATCCCGTCGTCGCCTACGTGGGTGACGGCAACAACATGGCCCACAGCTGGCTGATGCTGGCTTCCAAGCTCGGTTTCGAGCTTCGCGTCGCCACTCCCAAAGGGTACGAGTGCGATCCCGAGATCGTCGAGGACGCCGTGGAGTTCGCGAAAAGAAGCGGCGCGACGCTGCTCTTCACCGACGATCCGAAAGACGCCATCGAGGGCGCCGATGTCGTGACGACAGATACCTGGGTGTCGATGGGAGACGAGGAGGAGAAGGAGAAGCGTCTGAGGGATTTCGCCGGATACACCATCGACGAGGCTCTGATGAAGCTGGCGAAAGCGGACGCGATCTTTCTGCACTGCCTGCCCGCCTATCGGGGGCTGGAGGTGACCGAAGAGGTGCTCGAAGGCCCGCAGAGCGTCGTCTTCGACGAGGCGGAAAACCGTCTGCACGCCCAGAAAGGGGTCATGGTCTGGCTCGACGGCAAAAGGGACGAGGTTTGATGGAGGTCGATATGAAAAGTCTGAAAAATCTGCCGGTGGAACAGCAGCTCAAAGAGATCGATCTGGTGGCCAAAAAGCTCGGCATGCCCTCTCCGACCGAAAGACCGGTCCTGGAGATCAAACCGGGAGAGGACGACAAACACAAAATCCTCGAGCTCAAACGGGGCAGCTGGGGCGACGAACAGCCCTGGTTCGTCATCGACGAGGATGGCAAACTGCTGATCCTCTCCACGGCCGAAGCGATGATGGGGATCGTGAACTCTCTGCAGCACATGGGCGAGGAGGTTTTCAAGGCCAGACTCGAAAGGGCCATCGCCAAGGAGCTTCCGATCGATTTCCACGATGTCTGGACCGTCGCGATGCACGAACTGCAGCAGCGGCTGAAAGAGGGCGACCAGCGGGCGGCGGGCGTCGATCTGGAAAACCTTGTGCGAAGCATCAAACGCAAACACCCCAATCTCTTCTACTCCCTCAAAGACCTGCAGCTGAGCGACGACGACATGAACGAGGCCGGTTTCTGACCGGCCGGCTGAAACGCCGAACTACACTTTCCGGTTTATCGCTTATTTATAGAAATTATGGGAAAATGGCCCAATTTCGAAGGGAGTCCCTCATATGATCGATTTCAAACAGTTCGTCAAATATTCCAAGCCCGGTCCGCGCTATACGAGCTATCCGACGGCGGTGGAGTTCTCCGAGAAGTTCACCTACGACCGCTACGTGGAAAAGCTCAAATCGCGTGATGCGAAGAAGCCTCTGTCGATCTATATCCATCTGCCTTTCTGCCGAAGTGCCTGCTACTTCTGCGGATGCAACGTCGTCTTCACCTCCAAAGAGGAGAAGAAGGTCCGCTATATCGACTATCTGACGAGAGAGCTGAAAATCCTCTCCCAGACGATGGATACCTCGAGCGAGGTGGTGCAGTTTCACTTCGGCGGCGGGACACCCACCTTCTTCAGCGCCGTACAGCTCGATGCGATCATGAAGACGGTGAAGAAGCATTTCCCCAATTTCGCCAAAGACGCCGAGACGAGCTGCGAGATCGATCCCCGTTTCTTCAACGAAGAGCAGATGAAGGTGCTCAAAAAGCACGGGTTCAACCGGATCAGTTTCGGCGTGCAGGATTTCGAGCCGCAGGTGCAGCAGGCGGTGCACAGGATCCAGCCCTACGACATCACGAAACAGGCGGTCGATCTGGCGAGAAAGTACGGAGTCGAGAGTATCAACATCGACCTGATCTACGGCCTGCCCTACCAGACGCTGGAGAGTTTCAAAAAGACGCTGGAGCTGGCACACTCCCTCGATCCGGACCGTCTGGCCGTCTTCAACTACGCCCATGTGCCGTGGCTGAAGAAGACGATGCGCAAGCTCGACGAGACGACGATCCCCAGTCCCGACGTGAAGCTGGCGATTTTGCAGCACACGATCGACTACTTCACGAGCCACGGCTACAGAATGATCGGGATGGACCACTTCGCCAAACCCGACGACGAGCTTTTCAAGGCGATCGAAAAAGGGGAACTGCACCGGAATTTCCAGGGCTACACGACCCGCGGCGGTGTCGATCTGCTGGGTATCGGTCTCACCAGCATCGGGGAGGGCGAGGACTACTACGCCCAGAACTACAAGGATATGGAACCCTACGAAGCGGCGATCGACGCGGGAAAGCTCCCTTTCTGGCGGGGTGTGGAGCTGAGCGAGGACGATAGGATCCGAAAAGCGGTCATCATGGATCTGATGAGCAATTTCAAACTCGATATCGAAAAGATCGAAAAAACTTTCGGTATCGATTTCAAAAGCTACTTCGCCGACGCCCTCGCCGAGCTGCAGCCGATGGTCGAAGAGGGGCTCGTACAGATCGGCGACGACGCCATCACCGTTTCGGAGACGGGCACGCTCGTCATCCGCAATATCGCGATGCCTTTCGATGCCTACATGAAAAAGCACGCCGAAAGCAAGAAGACATTCAGCAAAACGGTATGACGCTGCGCGTCAAATGAAAAATGAAAAATTGAGGAGGCGGCAGAGCCGCTTCCATCGGGAGAGATTTCGTGTTTAACTATACTTCCGTCAGCGATGCCTGTATCAAGTGCGGGAAATGCATCCCGGTCTGTACCATCCACAACGTCAATGCCGACGAGGTGACCAGCCCCCGCGGTTTCATCGACCTGCTGGGTGCCCATGAGAGGGGCGAACTGGAGCTCGACAGGACGGCGAAGGATATCTTCGAGAGCTGTTTTCTGTGCACCAACTGCGTCGACGTCTGCCCCAACGACCTGCCGACCGATATGGTGATCGAGGAGGTCCGCAAGGAGATCGCCGACAAATACGGCATCGCCTGGTTCAAGCGCCTCTTCTTCTTTCTGCTGCGTCATCGAAAGATCATGGACATCGCCAGCAAGCTGGGGTATGTCTTCAAAACCTGCGCCGTGCAGACCGAGGAAAAGTACGGCGGCCTGACGCCCCGGTTCAATCTGCCCATCATCAAAAAGGGACGCCTGCTTCCCAGTATGGCCAGTACCAGCGTCCTCAACAGCTACCGGGAAAATCTCGACCACGGCGGCAAGGGACGCGTGGCGATCTTCATCGGCTGCCTGGCCAACTACAACTACACCGGCGTCGGCCACGGTCTGGTGAAGATTCTCGAGGAGCTGGAGATCGATGTCTTTTTCGCCAAAGAGCAGAAATGCTGTGCGGCACCGGCCTATTTTACCGGTGATTTCGCGACCGTCGAGGCGCTGGCGAAGCAGAATATCGCCTATTTCGAGCGTTTCATCGACGACGTGGACGCCATCATCGTTCCCGAAGCGACCTGTTCGGCGATGATCAAGCACGACTGGGCCGTCTTTTTCCGCAATCGCGGGATGGAGGATTGGGCGAAGAGGGCCGAGAAGCTGAACGAAAAGATCTTTATGGCGACGGAATGGCTCGCCACCCGTACCCGTCTGCCCAAGCTGCTGGAGGAGCGGGGCGTGCGCAAAGAGCTGCTGGTGACCTATCACGATCCCTGCCACGCCCGGAAGGTGCAGGGCATCTGGAAGGAGCCGCGCGAGCTTTTGAAGAAAAACTACGCGTTCACGGAGATGAGCGATCCCAATCGCTGCTGCGGTTTCGGAGGCGTGACGATCCAGACCGAGAAGTTCCATCTCGCCGAAGCGGCCGGCAAACCGAAAGCGGCGATGATCGACGATACGGGCGCCGATGTGGTGGCTTCCGAATGCAGCGCCTGCCGGATGCAGCTGAGCAACGCCCTCTACCAGAACGAGAGCAGGGCCGTCTTCAAGAATCCGATCGAACTGATCGCCGAAGCGCTGGAGGCCAAAAATGGCTAAAGGATTGTGGAGCGTTCTGATCGCGATACTTTTCGTTTTCGAAGGATGTGCCGTGGAAGCGATGCAAAATCACGAACCGTGCCAAAAGCAGCTCGTCGGAACCGGCTGGAGACTCGTCATGATCGACAACGACCCGATCGAGCTGAAACATCCCGCCACGATCCGTTTCGAAAGCGAAGGAAAGATTTCGGGCTTCAGCGGCTGCAACAGCTACTTCGGCAAAGTGACCCTCGACGGCACTTCGATCACTTTCGGACCGATCGGTTCGACGCGCAGATACTGCATGGGAAAAGCGGGCGATGTCGAAAAGAGGCTTTTCGCTCTCTTCAAAGGGACGAAATGGTGGAATTTCGACGAAGAGAGAAACCTTCAGATTTTCGATGACGAGCACCGTCTGATTTTCGTGAAGTCCGAGTGACCATGGAGTTCTGGCAGCATATCTACGAACATTTCGATCCCATCGCCCTGACGCTCGGGCCTATCAAAATCCACTGGTACGGGATCATGTACGTCCTGGCGCTGGTGACGGCGCTCTATGCCGCCAAATGGTACGTCAGGCGTGACCGTTACCCGATCGACAGCGAAACGCTGGAGAGATTTTTCATCTACGTGGAGATCGGTGTCATTCTCGGAGCCCGTCTGGGGTACATCCTCTTCTACGATCCCCATACCTCCTACTACCTCACCCATCCCTGGCAGATCTTCAACCCTTTCCAGGGCGGGACGTTCACGGGAATCGCCGGCATGAGCTACCACGGGGCCGTCATAGGATTCATCCTCGCCACACTCCTTTTCGTGCGGAAGACGAAAACCTCCTTCTGGATGTGGATGGATCTGGTGGCGCTCAGTGTGCCGGTGGGGTATGTGTTCGGAAGAGTCGGGAATTTTCTCAATCAGGAGCTGGTGGGACGCGTGACCGAGGTACCCTGGGGGATCTATGTCCACCACACGCTCAGGCACCCCTCACAGCTCTACGAAGCGCTGCTCGAAGGGGTGGCCATCGCGCTCTTTTTCTTTTTCTACCGAAAAAAGAGGCAGTTCGAAGGGGAGCTGATCGCGCTTTACGCCATTCTCTACGGACTGGCGAGATTCGTCGCGGAGTTCTGGAGACAGCCGGATATCCAGGTCGGTTTCGTCTGCTGCGGCTGGATGACGATGGGACAGCTCCTGTCGACCCTGATGATCGCGGGAGGCATCCTCATCTACATCTATCTGTCTCGAAAAACTACTTCGTCTTCTCCAGCGCCTCGATGATCTGCGCGATATCCTCTTCCGGAGCGTAGCCGGGAATGATGCGGGCCGCGCTTCCCGTTTTGTCGAAAACGATGGAGAAGGGCAGTCCCCCCTCCCATCCGGCGCGATGGGCTATGTACTGCGTGAAGTCGGGATTGTCGGAGTATTCGTAGATCGGGTAGTTGAAGTGGAACTTCTTCTCCAGCAGGTGGCGTTCGCCCGGTGTCATCGTCTGCTGGGCGTGAATGGCGACGACCTGGAAATCTTTTTTGTATTTCTCCTGCAGCGAGACCAGATGCGGGATCTCTTTCATACACCATTTGCAGTGTTTCCCGAAAAAGTTGAGAAGAACGATTTTGCCTTTGTACTCCTCGATGACGATGCCGTTGGGCGCCTCCTTGATATGGAGCGTCGGAGCGTTTTGGCCTTTCAGTTCGAAGGTGAGTGTCACCTCTTCGGGTTTTTGCGCCTGTGTAGCGGCGGCTTCCGTCGCGAACGCGGGCTGGATGAGAAGCAGGGAGAGTGCGAACAGCGCACTTGAGAGTTTTTTCATCTGAATTCCTTTAGCGGTGATTTGGATCCGGTCTGAAACTGGACATAGAGTTTCAGGATGGCGATGAATACGGTCGTGATCGCCGGACCGATAATCATACCCCAAAATCCGTAGGTCGTCAAACCGGCGATGATGGAGAAGAAGACCAGCATCTCGTTGAGGGCGTTGGTCTCTTTGAGCATCTTCTGGTCGATCTCCCTGATGATGATTGGCTTGATGAAAGTATCCGCGACGACCGAAATGACGACGATGGAGTAGATCGCCACGACGAGCGCGGGGGTGCTCCCCTGGGTGACCCAGAGATAGATCGAGGTAGGCACCCACATCAGCGCGCCGCCGATGACGGGCACCAGCGACGCGAAGCCGTAGAGAATGCCCAGCAAAATCGCATCGAGACCGAAAAAGAGGACGACGATGGCAAAGAGCGTCCCCTCGAAGATGGCGGTCGCAAGAATGGAGAAGAAGACCACGCCCATAGAGTTGGAGAGTTCGTTGAAAAGCAGCTGGGTCTGGGCCGTATCGAGGGGAAGGATCCGTTTGATGAAGGGACCGATCTTTTCGCCGTAGTAGTAGGCGAAGAAATAGAAGATCAGGATCAGGACCATATCTTTGAAAAAGACGGCGCTCTGGGTCGCCATGCTTCCGAAAAAGGAGAGGGTGTGTTTTAGATATTTGCGGATGCTCTCTTCGCTGAACAGGTTGCTCAGTGTACTGTGGATGGCATCGGTATCGATATTGAAACGGGCCATAAAATCGTATGGAAGCGAAATCCCCTGGAGATAGTCGGCTGTCTTGACGACCAGTTCGTGGATCGCGATGGGATCGATGTGGGTGACCATCACGGCGATGGCGTTGATCATGTAGACGAGCGGTCCGAAAAACATGATGCCGAGCAGAAGCGACATGATCGTGCTGATCTGCCATCGCTTGTCGAAGTGATGGCGTACGTATTTGGAGATGCCCAGTGTCGCGAACATCAGCAGCACGGCGATGGCGATATCCTGCATGAAAGGGCGGAAGACCTCGTAGACGAACCATCCTGAAATGAAAAGGAGCAGGGTGATGAAATGTTGCGGCTTCACGAAAGCCTCGCTTTGGTGTTATCTGTCTCGCTCAAAAAAGTCCTCCCTCTCTCATCGGTGAAAGTTTGAAGTGCTCGTAGGTTTTGGGGGTGGCGATGCGGCCCCGCGCGGTGCGCTCGATATAGCCGTTGGCCAGAAGGTAGGGTTCGATGACGTCCTCGATGGTTCCCTCGTCTTCGCTGAGGGCCGCGCCGATCGTGGAGAGGCCCAGCGGCTTGCCCTTCGCCTCGATCAGAAGGCGGAGCAGCTTGATGTCGAGCTCGTCGAAACCCTCCTCGTTGACGCCGAGCTGGTCGAGGGCGAATCTGGTGCGCTCCAGATGGATGCGGTTTTCGTTTTCCACTTCGGCGAAATCCCGGACACGGCGCAGCAGGCGCAGGGCGATGCGTGGCGTGCCCCGGCTGCGTCGGGCGATCTCCAGCGCCGCGTCGGCTTCGCAGGGCTTGTCCAGCTTTTCCGCGGCCTGTTGGACGATTTTCGCCAGTTCACGGCTTTCGTAAAACTGCATCCGAAAATGCATGCCGAAGCGTTCCCGCAGGGGGTTGGAGATCATGCCCGCTCTCGTCGTGGCGCCGATGAGGGTGAAGCGGGGCAGGTCGAGTTTGATCGTCTGGGCCGCCGGCCCGCTGCCGATGATGATGTCGAGGCGGTAATCCTCCATCGCCGGGTAGAGGATCTCCTCGATCGCCGGGCTCATCCGGTGAATCTCGTCGATGAAGAGGATGTCGCCCTCCTCGAGATTGGTCAGGATGGCCGCCAGGTCGCCGCTCTTTTCGATCATGGGCGCCGCCGTCACCTTGATCTGGCTCTCCATCTCCGAAGCGATGAGGTAGGCCAGCGTCGTCTTCCCCAGACCCGGAGGGCCGAAAAAGAGAACGTGATCGAGGGCTTCACCCCGTTTTTTGCTCGCCTCGATGAAGACCCGCAGGTTTTTCTTGATCTTTTCCTGGCCGATGTACTCGTCCCATTTCGAAGGACGCAGGGAGGCCTCGTAACTGTTTTCGTAATCGAACTTTTCGATCTCTACCATCCGTTCCATCTATCTTGCCTCCGGCAAACACGCCGCACCGGCGAAGCCGCCGCGGCTAC